>NZ_RIBZ01000165.1:0-16935 GCF_003721215.1 Streptomyces botrytidirepellens | reverse complement strand
CGGGCTGCGGCGCGGCGGGCCGCCCCGTCTGCGGCCCCGTCTGCGGCCCGGGGTGCGCCTGCCGCTGCGCCTGCGCGGCCTGCTGTGCGTGCTGTGCCTGCGCCGCGTGCTGTGCCTGCATGGCCTGCTGGTACTGGAGCTGCTGTTGTTGCTGCTGCGCGTAGTGGTGCTGCTCGTCCCAGCCCGCCGCGTACTGCTGCTGGTGCCCGGCGGCGTAGGGATCGCCCTGCGGCTGCTGGTACGGCTGCTGGTACTGCTGTTGCTGCTGCGCGTACGCCTGCTGCTGCGGATAGCCGTACCCGGACGACTGCCCCTGGGCGTACGCGCCGTAGGGATCGGCGGGCGGCTGTTGCTGCTGCTGTCCCTCGTACGGCGGCGGGTACGACCCGTACGGCCCTGGCGGCTCGTACGGCGCGTGCGGATCGTGTGGCTGATGCGGCTGGTTGCTCATGACGTCGTACGTCACCCTCCTGCGAACGGCGGAAGCACCTCGACCGTGCCGCCCTCGGCCAGTTGGACCGTCTTGTGATCACGGGTGCCGACGGGTGCGCCGTCGACCAGGAACGAACAGCGCAGCAGGACCCGGGCGAACTCCGGTCGCAGGGCGTGCCGCTCGCGGGCCGCGTCGAGCGCGTCGGCCAGCGTCACCGCCGCGTACGGCTCCTCGGAGGTGCCGGCCGCTGCCCGGGCCGCGGCCCAGTACCGGATGGTTCCGGCGGGCGTGTTGTTCAGCGCCATCGCGTGTCCCTCTCCCGTCTTCTGCCGTCCTCCATGATGACGGGTGCGGAAGGGCCCCGGGGACGCAGCACGCCCCCGGGAATTCCGGGGCCGTTTCCCGGCCTGCTCGCTTAGGGTTTCTCTGTGCTGGTCCGACTCATACGGGCGTATCTGCGGCCCTATACCCGAACGATCAACGTGATCGTGCTATTGCAGCTCGTACAGACACTGGCCACCCTCTACCTGCCCACCCTCAACGCCGACATCATCGACGACGGGGTCGTCAAGGGCGACACCGGCTACATCCTCGTCGTCGGCGGCCAGATGATCGCCGTCACCCTGGTGCAGATCGTGTGCGCCATCGGCGCCGTCTACTTCGGCGCCCGCACCGCCATGGCGCTCGGCCGGGACATCCGCGCCGACGTCTTCGACCGGGTGCAGTCCTTCTCCGCCCGCGAGATGGGCCGGTTCGGGGCGCCCTCGCTGATCACCCGCACCACCAACGACGTGCAGCAGGTGCAGATGCTGTGCCTGATGTCCTTCACGCTGATGGTGTCGGCGCCCATCATGTGCGTCGGCGGCATCGCCATGGCGCTCAATCAGGACGTGCCGCTGTCCGGGCTGCTGCTGCTGATCGTGCCGGTGCTGGGCATCACCGTCACCCTCATCGTCCGCAGGATGCGCCCGCTGTTCCGGGACGTCCAGGAGCGCATCGACACCGTCAACCGGGTGCTGCGCGAGCAGATCACCGGCATCCGGGTGATCCGGGCCTTCGTCCGCGACGGCCATGAGCGGAACCGGTTCACCGCCGCGAACACCGCGCTGATGGACGTGTCGCTACGGGCCGGGCGGCTGATGTCGCTGATGTTCCCCACCGTGATGCTGGTGGTGAACCTGTCCAGCGTCGCCGTGGTCTGGGCGGGCGGGCACCGCATCGACAGCGGCGGGATGCAGATCGGCGCGCTGACCGCCTTCATCAGCTATCTCATGCAGATCCTGACGTCGGTGATGATGGCCACCTTCATGTTCATGATGGTGCCGCGCGCCGAGGTGTGCGCCGAGCGCGTCCAGGAGGTGCTGGACACCGGGACCAGCGTCGTTCCGCCGCTGGTCCCCGTCGCGCCCCGGGCGTCCGCCGACGGCGGCCGCGGGCTGCTGGAGCTGCGGGGCGTGGAGTTCCGCTACCCGGGAGCCGAGGAGCCCGTGCTGCGCGACGTCTCGCTGACCGCCCACCCCGGCCGGACCACCGCCGTCATCGGCTCCACCGGCAGCGGCAAGTCCACCCTGCTCGGGCTGGTGCCCCGGCTGTTCGACGCGACCGACGGCAGCGTCCGCCTCGACGGCGTGGACGTGCGCGACCTCGACCCCGCGGTGATGTCCCGGTCCATCGGCCTCGTGCCGCAGAAGCCGTACCTGTTCTCCGGCACCGTCGCCTCCAACCTGCGGTACGGAAACCCGGACGCGAGCGACGAGGAGCTGTGGCAGGCCCTGGAGACCGCGCAGGCGCGGGACTTCGTCGAGGCCATGGAGGGCGGCCTGGAGGCGCCCATCGCCCAGGGCGGCTCCAATGTCTCCGGCGGGCAGCGGCAGCGGCTGGCGATCGCCCGCGCCCTGGTCCTCAAGCCGTCCGTCTACCTCTTCGACGACTCCTTCTCGGCGCTCGACTACGCCACCGATGCCCGGCTGCGGGCGGCGCTGGCGGACGAGACGGGGAACGCGACCGTCGTCATCGTCGCCCAGCGGGTGTCCACCATCCGCGGTGCCGACCGGATCGTGGTCCTCGACGAGGGGCGCGTCGTCGGCAGCGGCACCCACGGCGAGCTGATGGCCGGCAACCAGACCTACCGGGAGATCGTGCTCTCCCAGCTCACCGAGCAGGAAGCCGCATGAGCCAGTCATCCACGAGTTCTCCGGCACCCCGCAGGGGCCCCGCGCCCGCCGCCGGGCCCGGCCGCTTCATGGGCGGCCAGCCCATCGAGCGGTCCATGGACTTCCGCGGCTCCGGCCGCCGTCTGCTGGGCGCCCTGCGCCCCGAGCGCGGCATCGCCTTCGCCGTGCTCGCCCTGTGCACGGTCAGCATCACGCTGTCGGTACTGGGCCCGAAGGTGCTGGGCCACGCCACCGACCTGATCTTCGCGGGCATCGTCGGACGGCAGCTCCCGGAGGGCGCCACCAAGGCCGAGGCCGTCCAGCACCTGCGCGACAGCGGCCGGGGCACCGTGGCCGACATGGTCGCCTCGATGAACGTGACGCCCGGCCAGGGCATCGACTTCGGGGCCGTCGGCACCGTCCTGCTGTGGGCGCTGGGCCTGTACGTCGTGGCCTCGCTCCTCAACCTGATCCAGGCGCGGGTGGCCACCAACGTCGTCCAGCGCGCGGTCTTCCGGCTGCGCGAGGACGTCGAACAGAAGCTGGCGCGGCTGCCGCTGTCGTACTTCGACAAGCAGTCGCGCGGCGAGGTGCTGTCGCGGGCCACCAACGACATCGACAACATCCAGCAGACGCTCCAGCAGACCCTCAGCCAGATCATGGCCTCGCTGCTGACCCTCGTCGGCGTGCTGGCCATGATGTTCTGGATCTCGCCGCTGCTGGCGCTGGTGGCGCTGGTCACCGTCCCGGTGTCGGTGCTGGTCGCGACGCGTGTCGGCAAGCGGGCCCAGCCCCAGTTCGTCCAGCAGTGGAAGACCACGGGGCGGCTCAACGCCCACATCGAGGAGATGTACACCGGCCACGCCCTGGTGAAGGTCTTCGGGCGGGAGCGGGAGTCCGCCGAGGTCTTCCGCGCGCAGAACGAGAAGCTGTACGAGGCGGGCTTCCGCGCCCAGTTCATCTCCGGGCTCATCCAACCCGCGATGACGTTCATCGGCAACCTCAACTACGTCCTGGTCGCCGTGGTCGGCGGGCTGCGGGTGGCGAGCGGGGCGCTGTCGATCGGCGACGTCCAGGCGTTCGTCCAGTACTCCCGGCAGTTCAGCCAGCCGCTCACCCAGGTGGCGTCCATGGCCAACATGGTCCAGTCGGGCGTCGCCTCCGCCGAGCGGGTCTTCGAGCTGCTGGACGCGGAGGAGCAGACCCCGGACCCGGAGGGCCCGGTGGGGCCGCGGACCGTGCTCGGCCAGGTGGAGTTCGAGGACGTCTCCTTCCGCTACCAGCCCGACACGCCCCTCATCGAGGGGCTCTCGCTGTCGGTGAGCCCCGGCCAGACCGTGGCCATCGTCGGCCCGACCGGCGCGGGGAAGACCACCCTGGTCAATCTGCTGATGCGGTTCTACGAGGTCAGCGGGGGCCGCATCACGCTCGACGGCGTCGACGCCGCCACCATGCCGTGCGAGGAGCTGCGCTCCCACATCGGCATGGTGCTCCAGGACACCTGGCTGTTCGGCGGCACGATCGCGGAGAACATCGCGTACGGCTCGGAGGGCGCCTCCCACGAGGCGATCGTGGAGGCGGCGAAGGCCACCCATGTGGACCGCTTCGTACGCACCCTGCCGGACGGCTACGACACGGTGATCGACGAGGAGGGCACAGGCGTCTCCGTCGGCGAGAAGCAGCTGATCACCATCGCCCGCGCGTTCCTCTCCGGGCCGTCCATCCTGGTGCTCGACGAGGCGACCAGCTCCGTCGACACCCGCACCGAGGTCCTCATCCAGCACGCGATGGCCTCGCTGCGCACCGGCCGCACCAGCTTCGTGATCGCCCACCGGCTGTCCACGATCCGCGACGCGGACGTGATCCTGGTGATGGAGTCGGGCCGCATCGTGGAGCAGGGCAGCCACGATGAGCTGGTGGCGGCGGGGGGTGCGTACGCCCGGCTGTACGCGGCCCAGTTCGCGGAGCCGGTGGCCGAGCCGGAGTGACGCCCCCGGACCGGGTCAGGGGGTGCGGGCCAGGGCCCAGCCCGCGACCCGGTCCAGCAGCTCCGCCGGGGCCGCCGTCTCCGCGTGGCCGAAGCCGGGCTCGATCCACAGCTCCGTGGACGCCCGGTCCGCCGCCGCCATCAGCATCCGCGGATGGTCCAGCGGGAAGTACGGGTCCCGGTCGCCGTGCACGATCAGCAGCGGCGTCGGCGCGATCAGGGGGACCGCGGCCACCGGCGGCAGCGGTTCCGGGTTCCAGCCGCGGGCGTCGATGCGGGTCCGCAGCCCGTAGCGGGAGACCAGCCGACCGGTCGGCCGGGTGATCGCCCAGTGGACGCGGCGCATCGGGGCCGTCCCCCGGTAGTACCAGCGGGCGGGGGCGCTCACCGCGACGACCGCGTCCGCTCCCGACGTGTGCGCCCCCGTGCGCCCCTCGCGCTCCTCATCCTGCTCCGGCTTGTTCCGTGCGGACAGCGCCGCATGGCGGAGCACCACCGAGCCGCCCATCGAGAAGCCGACGGTGATCACCCGCCGGTGGCCCAGCGTCCGGGCCCAGCGCACAGCGGCCGCCAGATCGAGGACCTCCCGGTCCCCGACGGTGGACCGCCCGCCGGACCGCCCGTGACCCCGGAACGAGAACGTGATCACGGCCGTACGCTGCGTGAAGACCGATGCCACCCGGCGCAGCGCGGGCCGCTCCAGGGCACCGGTGAAACCGTGCGCGACGACGATCACAGGGGTGTCCGCGGATAGTCCGCCGCCCGCCCGGGAAGACTCGTAACGGGTCTCGATCGGGACCCCGTCCTCGGTGAGCAGCGTGGCTCTCCGGGCGCCCGCGGCAGCCGGGGTCGGGGAACGTCGAGCAGATTCGGCCTCTCCACCGGGTGTCATGTGGGTTATTCTGCTGTGAAGGATCCGGGCAATGTCGCCCCCGGGTCCTTTTGTGCTTTCAGGGGCACCGCGCGCGTTTGAGCGCGGCTTTGCGCGTATGCCCCCGTGGGTGCGAGCAGACCGTACGAAGCAGTAGCCGCAGACTCCCCCGGGCGGAGCCCGGGAGGTGCCCCCTCTCGCAAGGGACCGAGGAGGAAACCGAGGCAATGGGCGAGCGAAGCGTGCACAACATCACGATCACGGCCGGGGCGGGTGGTGGACGATGAGTTCCCTCCTGCTGCTGACCAACGCACTCCAGCCCTCGACGGAGGTGCTCCCCGCCCTCGGCCTGCTGCTGCACAGCGTGCGGGTCGCCCCCGCGGAGGGCCCGGCCCTGGTGGACACCCCCGGTGCCGACGTCATCCTGATCGACGGCCGCCGCGATCTGCCGCAGGTGCGCAGCCTGTGCCAGCTGCTGCGGTCGACCGGCCCCGGCTGTCCGCTGGTCCTGGTGGTGACCGAGGGCGGGCTCGCCGCCGTCACCGCCGACTGGGGCATCGACGACGTACTGCTGGACACCGCGGGCCCGGCCGAGGTCGAGGCCCGGCTGCGGCTGGCCATGGGCCGCCAGCAGATCACCACCGACGACAGCCCGATGGAGATCCGCAACGGCGATCTGTCGGTGGACGAGGCCACCTACAGCGCCAAGCTCAAGGGGCGGGTGCTCGACCTCACCTTCAAGGAGTTCGAGCTGCTGAAGTACCTCGCCCAGCACCCGGGGCGGGTCTTCACCCGGGCGCAGCTGCTCCAGGAGGTCTGGGGCTACGACTACTTCGGCGGCACCCGCACCGTGGACGTCCACGTGCGGCGGCTGCGGGCCAAGCTGGGCCCGGAGCACGAGTCGCTGATCGGGACCGTCCGCAACGTGGGCTACCGCTTCGTCACCCCGGAGAAGGTCGAGCGGGCCGAGCGGGCCGCCGAGGAGGCCCGGGCCCGGAAGGCGTCCCGGGACACCGGCTCCGGACCGTCGGGTTCCGGCCCGTCGGGCTCCTCCGGCGGCGGTGCGCGGTCCGCCGCGGAAGCGGCGCCCGCACGACCGGTCAAGTCCTAGCTGGACCCGCGTAGACTTCGCGCGTGGCCAAGGTGACGCGTGATGATGTGGCAAGGCTGGCGGGAACCTCGACCGCGGTCGTCAGTTACGTCATCAATAACGGACCCCGGCCGGTCGCCCCGGCCACGCGCGAGCGGGTTCTCGCCGCGATCAAGGAGCTGGGCTACCGGCCCGACCGGGTTGCCCAGGCGATGGCGAGCCGGCGGACCGACCTCATAGGGTTGATCGTGCCGGACGCCCGCCAGCCGTTCTTCGCCGAGATGGCGCACGCGGTCGAACAGGCCGCCGCCGAGCGCGGCAAGATGGTGCTGGTCGGCAACTCCGACTACCTGGACGAGCGCGAGGTGCACTATCTGCGCGCCTTCCTGGGGATGCGGGTGTCCGGGCTGATCCTCATCAGCCAGGGCCCCAGCGAGAACGCGGCCGCCGAGATCGAGGCCTGGGACGCCCGGGTGGTGCTGCTGCACGAGCGGCCCGAGGCGATCGACGACGTGGCCGTGGTGCTGGACGACGTCGGCGGCGCCCAGCTCGCGGTGCGCCATCTGCTGGAGCACGGCCACTCCTATGTGGCCTGCCTCGGCGGCACCGAGATAACCCCGACCGTCGGCGACCCGGTGACCGACCACGTCGAGGGCTGGCGCCGGGCGATGCAGGAGGCCGGACGGTCCACGGAGGGGCGGCTGTTCCAGGCCCCGTACAACCGGTACGACGCCTACCAGGTCGCCCTCGGCCTGCTGGCCGGTCCTGACCGGCCCCCGGCGATCTTCTGCGCCACCGACGACCAGGCCTTCGGGGTGCTGCGGGCGGCGCGCGAGCTGCGCATCGATGTGCCGGGCGAGCTGGCGGTCGCGGGCTTCGACGACGTCAAGGAGGCGGGTCTGACCGATCCGCCGCTGACCACGGTCGGCTCCGACCGGCCCGCGATGGCGCGCGCCGCGGTGGACCTGGTGCTGGACGACACCCCGCGGCTCGCGGTCTCGCGCCGGGAGCGGGTGCGGCAGTTCCCGTCCGCGCTGGTGGTACGGCGCTCCTGCGGCTGCTCGTAGCTCCTGGCGTTTATGTCGGGCATACCGACTTCTGCCCTGCTTCTCAGCGGGTCCTCAGGTGGCTCTCATACTCGCGCCGCAGAGTCTTGGACATGACGACAAGCCAGCGCCGTAGCGGCGACGAAGAGCCCTATCCCTACGCGTACGGCGGCGCGGCGGCCTACCCGCCGCCGCCCACCCATGAGCCGCAGACGCCGGTGACCACCCCCTCCGGGGTCACCGTGTGGCCGGGCGGCGGATCCGACGGCATCGGCGGCACTGGCGGCACCGGTGGCACTGGCGGCACCGGTGGCACTGGCGGCACCGGTGGCACCGGCGGTGCGGACACCACGGCGATACCGCACCCCGGCGGTGGCCGCCGCAAGCGGCAGCTCTCCCGGTCGGCCGGGCTGATCGCCGCCGTGGCGGTGGTCTCGGCGCTGGTGGGCGGCGGGACGGCGACCTTCGTCAGCCAGGCCGCCGACAAGGGGGACACGGCTGTGTCGACCCCGGTCGTGGGCGTCAACTCCAGCAGCGGCAGCGGCGTGTCCGCCGTGGCGGCCGCCGTGAGCCCCAGCATCGTGGAGATCAGCGCGACGTCCGCCGCGGGCGAGTCCACCGGCTCCGGCGTGATCGTCACCAGCGGCGGCGAGATCATCACCAACAACCACGTCATCTCCGACGCCGATTCGATCAAGGTGACGTTCAGCGACGGCAGCACCAAGAGCGCGTCGGTCGTCGGCACCGACAGCGGCAAGGACCTGGCCCTGATCAAGGTGAGCGGCGCGAGCGGCCTCAAGGCCGCGTCCCTGGGCGACTCCAGCCAGGTCGAGGTCGGCGACCAGGTCGTGGCCATCGGCTCGCCCGAGGGGCTGAGCGGCACCGTGACCAGCGGCATCGTCTCCGCGCTGAACCGCGACGTCACCGTCTCCACGGACGAGGACCAGGGCCAGGGCCAGGACCGCGGCCAGCAGGGCGGCGGCCAGTGGCCGTTCGAGTTCGGCGGCGGCAGCTACAACGGCGACGTCGGCCAGTCGACCACCACGTACAAGGCCATCCAGACCGACGCCTCGCTCAACCCCGGCAACTCCGGCGGCGCACTGATCAACATGCGGGGCCAGGTCATCGGGATCAACTCCGCGATGTACGCCCCGGCCTCCGGCCAGAGCAGCAGCGCGGGCAGCATCGGCCTGGGCTTCTCGATTCCGGTCGACACCGTCAAGTCCGACCTCTCCGCCCTGCGCGACGGCGGCACCGGCAGCAACGGCAACAGCTGAGCCGCAGCTGAGCCGCCCCGGCGCAGGCCAACATGCGAGGCTGACAGCACAGCGCCCGCCCCGCCCACCGTTAAGGAAACCGATCCATGAGCCCCGTCGACCACGGCGATCAGCCCGCCCGCATCCTGATCGTCGACGACGAGCCGGCCGTCCGCGAGGCGCTCCAGCGCAGCCTCGCCTTCGAGGGCTACGCGACCGAGACCGCCGTCGACGGACTGGACGCCCTGGAGAAGGCCGGTACCTATGACCCGGAGCTGATCGTGCTCGACGTGCTGATGCCCCGCATGGACGGGCTCACCGCCGCCCGGCGGCTGCGCGCCACCGGGGTGACCGTGCCCGTCCTGATGCTCACCGCGCGCGACACGGTCGGCGACCGGGTCACCGGCCTCGACGCGGGCGCGGACGACTACCTCGTCAAGCCCTTCGAGCTGGACGAGCTGCTCGCCCGCATCCGTGCCCTGCTGCGCCGCAGCTCGTACGCGGCCGCGGCGGGCGCGCCGGTCGCCGACGACGACACGATGTCCTTCGGCGACCTGCGGATGGACCTGACGACCCGCGAGGTCACCCGGGGCGGGCGGCGCGTCGAGCTGACCCGCACCGAGTTCACCCTGCTGGAGATGTTCCTCGCGCATCCGCGCCAGGTCCTCACCCGCGAGCAGATCCTGAAGGCCGTGTGGGGCTTCGACTTCGAGCCGTCGTCCAACTCGCTGGACGTGTACGTGATGTATCTGCGCCGCAAGACCGAGGCGGCCGGTGAGCCGCGGCTCGTCCACACGGTGCGCGGCGTGGGGTACGTCCTGCGGCCGGCGGAGGGCGAACCGTCGTGAGGCTCCGCGGACTCCCGCTGCGCTCGCGGCTGGCCCTGCTGACCGCGGTGGCGGTGGCGGTGGCGGTCGCGGTGTCGGCGTTCGCGTGCTGGCTGATCGTGCGCGAGCAGCTCAGCGCACAGCTCGACTCGTCGCTGCGCAGCGTCAAGGTCGACGAGCGCAATGTGGTGAGCATCCTGGACGCGTGCCAGAACCCCGACGGCGACGATGGCCACACCCCGCGCGCCCTCGGCTCGTACTCCGTGCAGATCGTGCTGCCCGACGGCAACCGCTGCCCCCAGCCCGGGGCGACGGAGCTGCCGGTGAGCGCCGACGACGTGGCTGTGGCCACCGGGCAGCGGCCGACCGCGCTGCACGACGCGACCGCCGAGGACGGCCGCGACATGCGCGTCTTCACCTACCGGCCGTCCGGCGGCCCCGACAGCCCGCTGCCGCGCGGCATCGCCGTCTCCATGGCGCGCCCGCTCAGCGAGGTGCAGGACCCGCTGAACACGCTCGCGCTCGTCCTCGCCCTCGTCGCCGGGATCGGCGTCGTCGGCGCCGGGGCGGCCGGGCTGTGGATCGCCCGGACCGGGCTGAAGCCGGTGGACCGGCTGACCCACGCCGTCGAGCACGTGGCCCGCACCGAGGACCTGGCCGTCCGCATCCCCGCCGAGGGCGACGACGAGATCGCCCGGCTGTCCCGGTCGTTCAACGCCATGACCGCCGCCCTCGCCTCCTCCCGCGACCGCCAGCAGCAGCTGATCGCCGACGCGGGGCACGAGCTGCGCACCCCGCTCACCTCGCTCCGCACCAACGTCGAACTGCTCGCCCGCAGCGACGAGACCGGCCGCGCCCTGCCTCCGGAGGACCGCAAGGCGCTCATGAGCAGCGTCAAGGCGCAGATGACCGAACTGGCGGCGCTCATCGGCGACCTCCAGGAGCTGTCCCGGCCGGACGCGCTGCCCGGCAGCGGGCCGCTCCAGGTGGTCGCGCTGCACGAGATCGCGGGCGCCGCCCTGGAGCGGGCCCGGCTGCGGGGCACCGGGCTCACCCTCGACGCCGCGATCGAGCCCTGGTACGTACGCGGCGAGCCGGCCGCCCTGGAGCGGGCGCTGGTCAACCTGCTCGACAACGCCGTGAAGTTCAGCCCTTCGGGTGGTGTCGTCGATGTCGCCCTCAGAAGGGGTGAGTTGACGGTGCGGGACCGCGGCCCCGGCATTCCCGACGATGAACTCCCGCACGTCTTCGAGCGGTTCTGGCGTTCGCCGTCCGCCCGCAGCATGCCCGGCTCCGGGCTCGGGCTGTCCATCGTGGCCCGTACCGTCCAGCAGTCCGGCGGCCAGGTGGGGCTGCGGCCCGCACCGGGCGGCGGCACCGTCGCCTGGATCCGCCTCCCCGGCGCCCCCACCGCCCCGCCCGAACTCGGCCCCTGACCCTCCGCCGGCCTTCTCAGCCCCCCGATACGCCGGACTCAGCGGACGCACAGCCTCGGGCACCAGGTTGGGGCCCATGCACGAGACTTCCCGGATCCTGGTCGTGGACGACGAGCCTTCGGTGCGCGAAGCCATCGGCAGAGCCCTGCGGTGCGAGGGCTACGAGGTCGACACGGCCGGGGACGGCGTGGCGGCGCTGCGCCGCATCGAGGAGGAGCCGCCCGACCTGGTGCTGCTCGAGGTGATGCTGCCGGGCCTGGACGGGCTGGCCGTGGCCCGCCGGCTCCGGGCCTCCGGCCGCACCGTGCCGATCATGATGGTCACCGGGCGGGACTCCGTGGGCGACCGCATCGTCGGCCTCGACAACGGCGCCGACGACTACCTGGTCAAGCCCTACGCGTGCGACGAACTGCTGGCCCGCGTCCGCGCGCTGCTGCGCCGGGGCCGGGCGCTCGTGCCGTTAAGCCCCGTCCGTACGCCGCCCCCGGCGCCGGACGCCCAACTCGCCTTCGACGACATGACCCTGGACACCCTCACCCGCCAGGTCACCCGCTCGGGCCGTCAACTCGACCTCACCAAGACCGAATTCGCCCTGCTCAAGCTCTTCCTCTCCCGCCCCCGCCAGGTCCTCAGCCGCGCCGCGATCCTCCGCGACGTCTGGGGCTTCGACTTCGAGCCGTCGTCCAACAAGCTGGACGTGTACGTGATGTACCTGCGCCGCAAGACGGAGGCGGGCGGCGAGCCGCGCGTGGTCCACACGGTGCGGGGCGTCGGCTACGTACTGCGCGCGGACTAGGTGCGTGCGCGGACACGACAGAGCCCCCGGCTTGCCGGGGCCCTCGCGCGCCTGTGAGCGGTTGCGGTCAGTCTCCGCGGCCAGGGGTACGTCCTCCGTGAGCGGGCGTACGGCGTGATCGGGCCCGGCTCCACACCGGACTGTCGAGGAAATGGTTGTCGAAGCGGTCCTGGGCGTCCAGGATCTCCTGCGGGCCGGCGGTGCCCCGGCGGACTCGGTCCAGCAGGCGGAAGTACTCGAATCGCTCGACGCCGGGGGTGATGACGATCAGCACATCGGCGTCCGAACCCGGTTCGGCCGCGAAGGCGTGCGGCATGCCGGGGGCACGACAAGGAAGTCGCCTTCGTCCGCGGTGATCACCTCATCCCCGGCGAGCGCCTGAAGTCTGCCGCTGAGGACGAAGAAGAGTTCGGCGGAGTTGTTGTGGTGGTGCGGCACCGCTCCGTCGGCGCCCTGACGCAAGGTCACCCGCTGACTGCTCAGTGCCCCTGAGGTGGTGCTCGAATCGGCAAGGAGCCGCGTGGTGTTCGCCGCACCGCTCAGCGTTTCCGCCTCGGTCTCCCGCAGGAATACGGCACTTCGGCCGCCTGAGGTGATCAAGGACATCTGTCGCTTCCGTTCGTCCGGCCCGATCTTCGCCGGGGAGTTGGTAACGTGTCGAATAGTACGGCATCGAATTATCTGGCCTCGAATAGTATGGGGCGCGTGGTGAAGAAGACTCAGCAGAACGAGAAGACCGGGCAGTCGCGGCACACCGACGCGGTGGACGAGGTCCTTGCGCAGTGGCAGCGGGAGCGACCTGATCTGGACCTCGTGACCATGGGGGTTTTCGGCAGGCTCGGGCAGCTCTCCCTCCTCCTCGCCCCGGCCCTCGATGAGGTGTTCACCCGCCACGGCCTGCAGTCCGGCGAGTTCGACGTGCTGGCCGCCCTGCGCCGCTCGGGTCCCCCGTACACCCTGATTCCGTCGGTGCTCGCCAAGACCCTGATGCTCTCCCGCGCCGGAATGACCAACCGCCTGGACCGCCTGGAGGCGGCGGGCCTGGTGGAACGCACCCTCGACCCCGCCGACCGCCGCAGCTTCCGGGTCTCCCTCACCGACCGCGGCTATGAAGTCGTCGACGCCGCGGTGACCGACCACGTCGCCAACGAAAACCGCCTCCTCGCGTCGCTCACCCCGGAAGAACGCGAGACTCTCCACCGGGCCCTGCGCGGCCTCCTGCGCGCCGTCGGGTGACACCGGGCCGCACCCGCGCCACCTGCGCCGCAAGACGGAGGCGGGTGACGAGCCGCGCGTGGTCCACACGGTGCGCGGCGTCGGCCATGTCCTGCGGACGCTCGCGGGGGATTAGGCGCGGGCGGTTGGCGTCTGGCGCAGGACCAGGCAGAGGAAGCCAAAGCTGTCCCGGTAGGAACGCAGCCATTCGGAGCGGCGGGTAGCGGCTGTCGAGAGAGCTTGGGAACTGTCCGGGTCATCAGGATGGTCCAGGGCCCATGCGGCCACCGACCCCCAGCATGCCCACTCGTAATCGTCCAGCTCCCGGCGGGTGCTGACGTGGCCGTGGACGGGCGTCCACCCGTCAGCGGTCACGCGATCCAAGGTGGTCGCCAGGTCGGTGTAGTCGCCGAGCATCTCGACCGCTTCCGGGGAAGGCTCTCGCTCCCAGAATGCGTCACCGACCAGGACGCGTCCCCCCGGAGCCAGGTGCTTGCGTGCCGCCGCGAGAGTGGGGAGCAGACCGCCGAAGGCGTGGGTGGCCCCGACGCTGAGCACCAAGTCGAACGGGTGCGGGGAGACGAAGTCGGCGGCTGCCTGGTGGTGGAGGACCAGGCGTTCCTGGACGCCGCGGCTGCTCGCGGCTTCACGGGCTTGTGCCAGTGCTTCTTCGGAGATGTCGACGCCCTCGGCACGCGATCGAGGACTGGTGGACAGCGCGCGAAGGAGCCACTCTCCTCCTCCGTAGCCGAGATCGAGCACACGCGCGTCGGGTTCGGAGACCCCGTGCTCCAGCAGACCGCGCACCGAATCGTCGTCGAGGGGAGCTTTGATCGGATGATTGGCATGAGCGATCCTGGAAATCTGTTCACGGTTCATCGGCGCAGCCTGACACCGCCGGAGTCTGCGCGCACCTCCATTTCTCGGTACTGCCGCTGACTCCGGCGGACCGGGTGCCCTTCTGGATGAACCCGGTCTTGTCCACGACCAGCACGCCGTCCTCAGTACCCAGATGCTCAGCACGAATCCGCAGACCTCGTCGCGGACCGCGTCAGCGCCCCAGCCGGCCTGGTTCGGCAGCCGCTGCATGCCTTCCGGACCGCCAGTCACAACAACTGCGGCTGCAGTACAACTAGGAGAGCAGGATGAGGCAGTCCCAGGTGTCGGTGGGGCTGGTTGGCAGTAGGCCGCTGAGGTCGGCGAGGGCCAGTGCGGTGCCAGCCTGGCCGGTGAGGAAGCCCGGCAGGTCCGAGGTTGTGGTGCTGGTCAGGGTGGTGTGGGCAGCGGAGTCCGCCAGTGTGGGGCACGAGAGGTGGAGTGCGCTTTGAAGGATGCCTGCGCTGCCGTGGCAGAGGGCGGCGCCTTCGGTGTCCCAGTTCTCCGGCGGCCGGGCGGCGAGGGCGTTCATTGCTTCGGTGGCGGTGCGGTTGAGTGCTGGGTGGTCGAGGGCGTGGCCTGCGCTGGCCAGGGCTGCTGCGATGCCGGGGGTGCCGTAGCACCAGGCGGTGGTGCGTCCGGCGATGGGGTCGGTGGTTTCGGCGCGCGAGCGCGGCGCAGGTCGCGGAGCGCGTGGCGCCGCTCTGACCTCTCGTCAGCGTGGGGCGACGCGGGCCCTCTCGTGCGGGCCTACGTACTCGCTCACGAGGAGCAGCAGCATGCCCAGGCGCTGCGAAACCTGGTCGGCGGCCGTCGTCAGGACGGGCCGAGGTGGACCGTGGGATGCGATCCGGTGTCCGTCAGGGAGCCGTTCTGGGAGCCGTGGAGGCGGGCGTAGGCGCCGCCGAGGGCGAGCAGTTCGTGGTGGGTGCCGGTCTCCACCAGGCGGCCGTGGTCGAGGACCAGGATGCGGTCGGCGTCGGGGGCGAGGTTGAGGTCGTGGGTGATCATGATCGTCGTACGGCCCGCCATGAGCCGCCGCAGCGGCCGGACCACGCGCCGTGCGGCCAGGGCGTCGAGTCCGGTGGTGGGCTCGTCGAGGACCAGGACGGGGGCGTTGCGCAGCATCGCCCGGGCGATGGCGATCCGCTGGAGCTGGCCGCCGGAGAGCTGGGCGGTGTGCGGGTCGATGCGGGTGTCGTACCCCTGGGGCAGGGCGCGGATGAACTCGTCGGCGGCCGCGTCCCGCGCCGCCCGGACGATGTCGTGGTCGCTCGCGCCCGGCCGCCCGCACGCGATGTTCTCGCGGATGGTGTCGTGCAGGATCAGGGTTTCCTGCGGCAGCAGGGTCACGTGGTCGCGCAGGAAGGCGAGCGGCAGGGCGTGCAGCGGGACGCCGTCCAGCCGTACGTAGCCCTCGCCCGGGTCGTAGAAGCGCAGCAGCAGCTTGGAGACGGTCGACTTGCCCGCCCCGCTCGCCCCCGTGATCAGGACGAACTCTCCCGGCCGGGCGGCCAGCGACACCCCGGCCAGGGTGGGCCGTTCGGCGCCCGGGTACCGGAAGCCGACCCGGTCGAACTCGACCGTGCCGTGCACCCGCCACGGCTGGACGGCCGCCCCCGGCGCGGGGTCGCGCACGGCGGGTTCGGCGTCGAGGATCTCCAGCAGCCGTTCGGCGCCCGCGGTCGCGGCGGTGAGGGTCAGGCCCAGCTGCCCGAGGTTGCGGATCGGCGGGTAGAGGTAGCCGAGGAAGGCGGCGAAGGCGAGCAGCTGGCCGATCGTCATCCGGTCCTGGGAGATCTCCCAGGCGCCGAGCCCGATGACGGCGAGCACGCACAGCGTCTCGATGACCTCCACCAGCTGCTCGTACAGCTCGCTCATCCGCGCCCCGGACACCGAGGCCCGCATCCACGCCCCGGCCTCCCGCCGCAACCGGTCCTCCTCGGCGCCCTTGCGGTTGTACGCCTGGGTGAGCACGACGTTCGCGAGGGACTCCTCGACCACCGAGGTGATCGCGCCGTCGGCGACCCGCTCCTCCCGGGCGACCGACTTGATGCGGCCNTCGCGCCGTCGGCGACCCGCTCCTCCCGGGCGACCGACTTGATGCGGCCGGAGAAGCGCCGCGCGGCCAGCCAGAACAGCGGCGCGAGGACGAAGGTGGCCAGCGCCAGGTCCCAGCGCAGGGTGAACGCGGCGACCGAGAAGAAGACGGTGCTGAAGACCGCCGACACGGTGCCCACCACGCCGGAGACCACCATCTGCTCGATGGCGTCGATGTCCCCGGTGAGCCGCTCCAGCAGATCGCCCTGGCGGTGGCGGGAGAAGAAGTGCGGCGGCAGGTCCTGGACGTGCCCGAAGACCCGGGCCCGCAGCCGCATCACGAAGCGTTCGGCGGTCCAGACGGCGAGCGAGTTACCGGCGTAGCCGACGCCCGCGCCGAGCACGGCGACCGCGAGCCACTGCGCCGCGGGGCTCCAGAACGCGCTGAGCGACCCCTGCCGCAGGGCGTTGTCGGTGAGGTCGGAGAAGAGCAGGATCGCGGCGGTCTCGGCGAGCGCCGCGGCGATGACGCACACGCAGATCAGCACGATCCAGCGGCGATCGCCCTTGGTCAGCGGCCAGAACCGGCGGAACGCCAGCCGCGCCGGAAGCTGCGGAGCGGTCGGCTCCGCCTCCTCGCCGTCCTCCGTGACGGGGACGTACGCGTACTCCTCGGGCAGCGGCTGCACCGCCCGCTGGTGGCGGCCGTACGGGCGGGGCCGCCCGGGGCGCCGGTGCCGACCGCGGCCGGTCGCGGGATCGGCCACGACCAGGCGCAGCTGCATGGTGGCCTGGTCGTCGTACGAAGGTGAGGGCGGGGACGAGGGCAGGGGCGGTGGTGTGGTCACGTGGGGTCTCCCGGGTCCGGAAACGGCCGAGGCGGGCCCGTGGCGTGATTGCCACGGGCCC
>NZ_RIBZ01000161.1:0-9626 GCF_003721215.1 Streptomyces botrytidirepellens | reverse complement strand
CGCGGACACGGTGTCGTCCGTGTCCGCGGCCCGTACCGGAAGCGGAGTCAGGGCCAGCGCCGCGGCGGCGAGAAGCACCGAGGCGCGGCGCCGCCAACGTCTGGTCCGGGGGCGTGTGCGGGGATCTGACGCCATGGTCACGACCTGCCCTTCAGTGCCATCTGGACATCAAGACATCACGACATCCCATGTCTCATGGAGACTGTCGCAGAAGTGTCCCGCTTTGCGCCGGGTGGAAACAAGGACCGTGCGTCAGGGGATGAGGACGACCTTGCCCCGGTTGGTGCGGGACTCGATGATGGCGTGGGCCTTCGGGGCCTGGTCGAGCGGTATTTCGGCGTGCACGGCGGGACACAGGCGGCCCTCGCCGAAGAGCCGCCACAGCTCGCCGCGGTGCTGTGCGTACGACTCGGGTCGGGTTTGCGAGAAGTGAGCCATGGTCAGCCCGGTGATGGTCTTCGAGCCGGAGAGCAGGGCGTGCGCGGGGACGGTGCCACCGCCGGAGTTGAAGAAGACCAGCCGCCCGGCCGGGGCCAGGGCGGCGAGGGCGCGGGGGAGGAGGTCGCCGCCGACGCCGTCGAGCACCGCGTCGACCGGCTCGCCCCAGGACTCGTCCCCGTACGCCACCACCTCGTCCGCGCCGAGGTCGCGCACGAACGCGGCCTTCGCCGGGTCGCCGACGGCCGCGACGACGCGGCGCACCCCTTGGACGCACGCCAGTTGGACCGCCAGATGGCCGACACCGCTCGCGGCACCCGTGATGAGCAGCGATTCGGCGGGGGAGGGCGCGGCGGCGGCGAGGGCGGCGAGGGCGACATGGCCGCCGCGGACGAGGGCGACCGCCTCCACGGCGGTCGCGCCGTCCGGGATCGGCGAGGCGGTGACGACGGGGGCGGTGGTGACGTCGGCGTAGGAGTCCGCGAACGAGATCGCGCTGACCCGGTCGCCGACGGCGAAGCCGGTGACGCCGTCCCCGAGTGCGGCCACCCGCCCCGCGATGTCGCCGCCGAACGACCCGGGGAGCGGTGTACCGGTGTCCCGGACGCGGCGGACCCCGGGCAGGGTCACGCCGATCGCCTCGGTACGGATCAGCAGCTCGCCGGGGGCGGGCGTGGGCGGATCGGCCTCCTCCAGGCGGAGGACGTCCGGGCCGCCGTGGGCGTGGAAACGGACGCGGCGCATGGGGCCTCCCGGGGCGATGGAATTCATTGGGCGGCCCAACGGTAGCGGGAATCATTGGGAATGCCAACGTTGGTACATCCAATGATGTGCCGGGTACGCTGAGGCCATGCCCGAGACCCCGTTCGCCCCCGCCCGCATCCGCTCCCTGCCCAGCTGGCTCCTCGGCCGCGCCGCCGCCCGCGGGCACCGTCTGGTGGCGGAGGCGCTGGCCCGGGAGGGGATGCGGATGATGCATCACGCGGTGCTGTCCGCCGTCGCGGAGCTGGGACCCGTATCGCAGGCGGAGCTGGGGCGAAGCCTCGGCATCGACCCCAAGGACATGGTCGGGATCGTGGGCGACCTGGAAGGGGAGGGCCTCGTCACCCGCAGACCCGATCCGCGCGACCGCCGGAAGAACGCGATCGCCATCTCGGAGGAGGGCGAGCGGCGGCTGGTGCGGACGCGACGGCTGGGCGACGAGGCCAACGACGAGCTGACGGCGGGGCTGAGCGCGGCGGAGCGCGAGCAACTGATGGCGCTGCTGCGGCGGGTGGCCGAGCCGGACGAGCCGTGCCGCGAGGCGTAGCGGCGGGCGGCAGTCCGCTGGTCGCGGGTCAGTCCGTGGCGGTGGTCGCGGGTCAGTCCGTGGCGGACTGACCCGCCGTGATCACCAGGTCCAGCAGCGACCGCGACGTCTCCAGATCCTCGATCGCGGTCGTCATCCGGTCCCGCTCCCGCCGCAGTTGGCCCAGCAGATCCCGGCAGGTCGGGACCAGCCGCTCGCCGTCGTCGCGGACGCACGGCAGGACCTGGGAGATGACCGCGGTGGACAGGCCCGCGGCGAGGAGGGCGCGGATGCGGTGCACCGTCCGCACATCGGACTCGCGGTAGACGCGGTAGCCGCTGGGCAGCCGGTCGGGCCGGAGCAGGCCCTGCTCTTCGTAGTAGCGCAGCAGGCGTTCGTTCACCCCGGTACGCCGGGACAGCTCGCCGATGCGCATGGACTTCTCTCCTCCGGCTCCCCGACTTCCGCCGTCAGAGTTTACGAGCGCACATCACGTCGTCGAGCAGCGCCTGGACTTCCCGCTCGGCCGCGAGGAGCTGCTCGTCATCGGACGTCGCGCCCGTGGTCATGACCACGACCGAGCGGCGCCCGTGGGCGTCGGTGGTGGCCCTGATCGTGCCGCCCGCCAGGTCACCGCCGTGGCCCCAGCGGTCCCCGCCGCAGGTCAGCGGTTGCTGGGCCAGCCCGAGGCCGTAGCGCATCCCGGGGAAGGCCTTCTCGTAGTCCGCGTTGACGGCGACGGTCCGGCGCATCTCGGCGAGCTGCGGCGGCAGCAGCAGCTCCCCGCCCAGCAGCGCGGTGTAGAACCGGTTCAGATCGTGATCGGTGCTGATCAGGGAGCCCGCGGGGCCCGCCCAGTTCACATTGCGGACGGTGGTGTCGGTCCACTCGGTCGAGCCGGGGAAGCGCTTGTACGTATGCGCGTGCGGACCCCGCAGATAGGGGTTGTCGCCGGGCGCGTACGTGCCGGTCAGGCCCAGCGGGCGGACGATCCGTTCATGGACCTCCTTGTCCCATGACTTCCCGGTGACCTTCTTGATGATCATTCCGGCGAGGAGATAGCCGGGGTTGGAGTAACTCCACTGCGGATTCGGCTCGTCCTCGGCGGCGGGCGGGAAGTCGGGCCGGTGCTTCATCGCTCCGGCGACGATCTCCGCGGGGTCGATGTGGCGGTACCGGTTCTGCTCGAACGCCTCGGCCGTGTCCCCGGTCTCCTCCGTGGGGTCGTAGCGGTAGATGCCGCTGGTGTGCTGGAGCAGGTTGCGCATGGTGATCCGGCTGCCGTCGTTGCCGTTGCCGCCCACCACGCCCGGCAGCCACTTCTCCACCGGATCGCTCAGCGACAGCTCCCCCTCGGCGACCAACTGGAGCACGACCGTGGCCACGAAGGTCTTGGTGACGCTCGCGGCCCGGTAGTTCGCCCCGTACGGCATGGGGCGGCCGGTCTTCCGCTCGGCCACGCCCGCCCGGGCGCGGACCTCGCGGCGGCCGTCCCGTACCTCCACGGTGATGCCGGTGTATCCGGCGTCCCGGAGGATCCGGGTCACCCGCTGGTGCAGCTCCTTCGAGGTGAGCGTGGTGGGCGCGGCGGACGCGGTGCTGTGGTCGGCCGTGGCCGCCGGGACGGAGGCGGCGCCGACGAGGAGGGCGGCGGCCGCCGTGGTGGCCGCGGCGAGACGTAAACGGGCTGTTCTGATACGTCTGTTCATGTCGCCCCAGCCTGCCGGGGCGAGGGGGCCCGGACCATGGAGACGGCCCCCGGGCCCGGGTGGGGGCAGGCCCCGGGCCCTGGTGGGGGCAGCCCTACGGTGTGGCAGGCGCCGTCAGGCCGAGGAGCCACTGTCCACGACCAGGTCGGTGCCGACCACGGAACCCGCCGCCGGGGAGGCGAGGTAGAGGACCGCCGCCGCGATCTCGTCCGCCTCGGCGAGCCGGCCCAGCGGGGTCTGCGTCTTCATCCGCTCGACACGGTCGGCCTCGGTCTCGCCGGGCAGCAGCGACATGGGGCCGTCGGAGGCGCCGGGGCTGACCGCGTTGATCCGGATGCCCTGGTGAATGTGGTCGAGCGCGGCCGCCCGGGTCAGCGCGGCCACCGCCGCCTTCGAGGTGCTGTACGCGCCGACGCCCGGAACCCGGAGGTGGGCGCCGAGGTTGGACGAGACGTTGACGATGGCCCCGCCGCCGTTCTCCTTCATGTGGGCGATCTGGTGCTTCATGGCCAGCCAGACGCCCGTGACATTGGTGCGCAGCACCGCGTCCCAGTCCTCCTCGCTGACCTCGCCGACCGGCCCCTGGCCGCGGAGTATCCCGGCGTTGTTGACCGCGATGTCCAGCCCACCGAAGCGGCTGACGGTCTCGCGCACCAGATCGCGCAGTCGGCCGGAGTCGGTGACATCGGCGGTGACGGCGGCGGCTCGGCCGCCCGCGGCCTCGATGAGGCGGACCGTCTCGGCCAGGGTGGCTTCGGTGCGCCCCGCGGCCACGACGGACGCGCCCTCGGCGGCGAAGGCGAGCGCGATGGCACGGCCGAGGCCGGAGCCCGCGCCGGTGACGAGGGCGGTCTTTGCGGTGAAGCGGTTCATCGTATGGCTCCTTGTGCGGTGGAGGAGGGACGGCTCCGCTGGACGCGGAGGTTCAGGGCGGCGGCGGCCGCGAGCGCGGCCCCCGTCGCGGCGAGGGAGAAGGAGTCGCTGCCGAAGGTGAGCACGATGGCGAAGACCACCGTCGGACCCAGCTCCATCGCCGTGTTCAGCACCCCGCCGGCGAGCCCGGTCCGCCCGGGCGGCACGCCGTCGGTGGTGAGGACCGCGGCCCCGGCGAAGGAGGCCGCCGTACCGGTCGGCAGCAGCATCAGCCCGGGCAGCAGCCCCGACGCGTACGGGGTGTGGGGGTCGAGCCCGGTGAGGGCCAGCAGCACGAGCCCGGCAGCGGCCGTGGCCAGCCCGGCGGCGGTGACCTTCCGGGGGCCGAAGCGGGCTATGAGCCCTCCCGCCGACCGGCCCGAGGCGAGCAGGGCGACGGCGAACGGCAGGAAGGCGGCCGAGGTCCGCAGCGGGGACCAGTCACGGTCCTGCTGGAGGTGGAGCGAGAACGTCACGAAGGTCATCGCGGTCGCGCAGGCGCTCAGCGCGATGGCCGCGAGGGCGAGAGCCCGCTGCCGGTCCGCCAGGAAGCGGGGCGGCAGGAGCGGATCTCCGGCCCGGCGCTCGGCGTACCAGAACGCGGTGAGCAGCGCGGCCCCGAGGAGCAGCGGCACCAGCACCCCGGCTGACGACCAGGGCAGGGCGTCGGTGACGACGAGCCCGTAACTGGCGAGCGTGATCCCCGCGGTGGCCAGCAGCGCGCCCGGCAGATCGAGCGTCCGGCCCGGGGTCGGCGCGGTGTCCGGAAGCAGCCGGGGCGCGAGTGCCAGGGCGGCCGCGGCCACCGCGAACGGTACGGCGAAGCTCCAACGCCAGGACAGCAGTTCCGCTATGACGCCGGAGAGCACATTGCCCGCGGTCGCGCCGAGCACCGAGAGCCCGCCCCAGGACGCCATCGCCCTCCCGTACGTCGCGGGGGAGGGGAAGACGGCGCGCAGCACGGCCATCGCGGCGGGCGCGATCAGCGCCGCCCCCGCGCCCTGGGCGAAGCGGGCCGCGAGGAGCGTGCCGATGCCGGGGGCGAACGGGGCGGCGGCCGAGGCCGCGGCGAAGAGCGTGAGTCCGGCGCCGAGGGCTCGCCTCCCGCCGTAGCGGTCGGCGATGCGGCCACCGAAGAGCAGGAGCCCGGCGAAGGTCAGTCCGTAGGCGGCGCTCAGCAGGATCAGATCGGCGCGCTCCAGGCTGAATGCGCGCCCGATCTCGGGCAGCGGCACGGCGATCGCGGCGAGCGTGAAGATCAGCGTGATCTGCACGGAGCCGAGCAGGGCGAACGCCCGGCGCCGGCGCGTGCCGGTGGTGATGCCGGTGCCAGTGGCGGTACCGGTGCGGGTACCGCACGGCGGCGTATCCGTGGCGGTCATCTCGTCCCCCAATTTTTGACCGATCGGTTTAATATGCGGGCATGGAAGCGGGCATGGAAAAGGAACAGCTGCTCATGGAAAAGGAACGGCTGCTGTTGTGCCGTGTGTCGTAGGGAGGGTTGGCCCCGGGGTCGGGCTTCAGTCCAGCAGTGTCAGCGCCTGCTCCGCCGCGTCCCGTACCCGGGCGGGGTCGTCCGACGCCTTGCCCACCACCCGTAGTCCCTGGAGCAGGACGAACAGCATCCGCGCCAGCGCGCGGGGGTCGCGGTCCTCGGGAAGCTCCCCCTGGGCCTGGGCCCGTATCAGCGCGGAGTGCAGCGGGGTTTCCACATGGTCCCAGCTCACTTCCACTCGGCGGGCCATCACCGGGTCGTGCGGGGCCAGTTCGGCCGCGGTGTTGGTCACCAGGCAGCCTGCCAGCCGCTGCTCCGGGGATGCGGCCTCCTCGGCGAAGCGGTGCACCAGCGCCCGCACCGCGGGCAGTGCGGGGCCCGGCTGGGACAACTCGGCCAGCAGGGACGGATCGCGCGTCTCCGCGTAGCGGTCCATCGCCTTCAGATACAGCTCGCGCTTGTTTCCGAAGGTCGCGTAGATGCTGGCGCGGCCGATGCCGAGGTGCTCGACGAGGTCCGCCATCGAGGTCGCTTCATAGCCGCGCTGCCAGAACAGCTCGAGAGCCGACTGGAGCGCGGCCTCCGGATCGAATTCCTTCGTTCTGGCCATGCGGAAACCCTAGCACCCATCCAGAACGATCGGTCAATAATTCGTTCGGGTGACAGTGCCGTCAGGCGCCGCCGACCGCCGTCGGCAGGGCGAGCCGGTGCTCGCCCGCGTACACGTTCATCGACGTGCCGCGCAGGAAGCCGACCAGCGTCAGCCCCGCCTCGTCCGCCAGGTCCACGGCCAGCGACGACGGCGCCGAGACCGCGGCCAGCACCGGGATCCCCGCCATCACCGCCTTCTGTGCCAGCTCGAAGGAGGCCCGGCCGGAGACCAGCAGCACGGCCCCGGACAGCGGCAGCAGCCCCTGCTGGACGGCTCGCCCGACCAGCTTGTCCACCGCGTTGTGGCGGCCCACGTCCTCCCGTACGTCCAGCAGCTCGCCCTCCGGCGTGAACAGCGCCGCCGCGTGCAGCCCGCCGGTGCGGTCGAAGACGCGCTGCGCGGCACGCAGCCGGTCGGGCAGGGCGGTCAGGGTCTCCGGGGTGATGCGGATGGGGGCGTGAGTATCGTCCAGCCGCCAGCGCGCCGTGGTGCGGACGGCGTCCAGGCTGGCCTTGCCGCACAGGCCGCACGACGAGGTCGTGTAGACGTTGCGCTCGAGGGTGATGTCGGGGACGGGCACGCCCGGGGCGAGCTTCACGTCCACCACGTTGTAGGTGTTGGAGCCGTCCTCGGTCGCGCCCGCGCAGTAGACGATGTTCGCCAGTTCGTCCGCGCTCCCGAGCACGCCCTCGCTCACCAGGAAACCGGCGGCCAGCGCGAAGTCGTCGCCCGGTGTGCGCATGGTGATCGCCAGTGGCCGTCCGTTCAGCCGGATCTCCAGCGGCTCCTCGGCCACCAGGGTGTCCGGGCGGGTGCTGACCACCCCGTCCCGGAGGCGGATGACGCGGCGTCGCTCAGTGACCCGTCCCATGTCGATCAGTCCCGGTTCTGTGCGTGGGTTGCGTGCGTGGATGCGTGCGTGCTGGGAGGTCTCATTGTCCTGCACGTGGCCCTGAGGCCGTAGCCCCGGTATGCGTAAACTGTAGACAATAACCAATCCGGGAATCCGGCCGACACCGATCCACAGGGGGCGCGATGCTGTCCAAGGGGCTGCCGCAGGGCGCGGTGCCGAGGCTGGAGCGGCCCGGGCCGCTGCGCGAGCGCGTCTACGAGGCGCTGCTCGAACTCATCACCACCCGCGCCCTCCGCCCCGGCCAGCACCTCGTCGAGAGTGAACTGGCGAGCCAGCTCGGCGTTTCCCGGCAGCCGGTGCGCGAGGCGCTCCAGCGGCTCAACACCGAGGGGTGGGTCGATCTGCGCCCGGCGCAGGGCGCGTTCGTCCACGAGCCCACGGAGGAGGAGGCCGATCAGCTCCTCACCGTCCGCACCCTGCTGGAGGCCGAGGCCGCGCGGCTGGCCGCCGCGGGCGCGGGACCGGAGGGGGTCGCGGCGCTGGAGGAGGTGTGCGCCACCGGTGAACGGGCCGTCCTGGACGACGACGTGGACGGCGCGGTGGCCGCGAACGCCGAGTTCCACGCCACGGTGATGGCGCTCGCCGGGAACGCGGTGCTGGCGGGCCTGGCCGCCCAGGTGCACCGCCGGGTCCGCTGGTACTACACCCCGGTGGCCCGGCAGCGCGGCAAGCAGTCCTGGACCGAGCACCGCGAGCTGATCGCCGCCATCGCGGAGCGCGACGAACGGCGCGCCACGGAGATCATGCGCGCGCACACGGAGCACACGCGCCGCAGCTATCACGAGCGCCCCAGCGACTGACCGCCGAGCGTACCGGCGCCGCCGAGCGCGCCGGCGACTGACCCGACCGCCGGTCGGGCCCGTGCCCGCGGCCTCAGCCGCGGGTCCCGTCCATACGCTCGACCGCTTCCTTGGCCTCCTTGAGGTCCGCGTTCGTGATCTCGCGGTACTCCTTGATGGCCTGGATCTTCTTGTCCTCGCGCAGCAGGGCCGTCACCCGCTCCATGCCCGGCTCCTCCTGACGGATGCCCAGGTGGTCGAGGATCAGATCCGCCTTGCGCTCCAGTCGGGCGTTCCGGCGCTCCAGCCGCTTGAGGCGGGCTTCCAGGCTGCCGTACACCAGGACGACGACCACGAGGGTGGCATAGCTGGCTATTTCCATGATCGGAATGATAACGGCGCGGCCCTGACGAGAAATCGCCCCTGCCTCACCTCTAGTTTGTCCTTCCGCAGGAGAAAGTCCGCATGGATTGCGGCGCAAGTTCTTCCCACTCCCGACAACCGCTGCTACGTTCCCCGTGAAAGCCCGACCATGTGCATGCCGATGACGGCGGGAGGGGCGGCGTGAGGCGCATGACGGCACGACCCGCGAACGCGCATCAGGCCCGGCTGCTCCGCCTGTTGCGCGACGGCGGCCCCAACTCCCGGGCTCAACTGGGCGATCAGATCGACCTCTCGCGTTCCAAGCTCGCCGTCGAGATCGACCGGTTGCTGGAGACCGGGCTGGTGATCGCCGACGGCCTCGCCGCCTCACGGGGCGGGCGCCGCTCGCACAACATACGGCTCGCGCCCGCCCTGCGCCTGCTCGGCGTCGACATCGGCGCCACCTCCGTCGACGTGGCCGTGACCAACGCGGAACTGGAGATTCTCGGCCACCTCACGCAGCCCATGGACGTCCGCGAGGGCCCGGTCGCGGTGTTCGAACAGGTGCTGGCCATGGCCGCCAAGCTCCGCGCCTCCGGCGTCGCGGAGGGATTCGACGGCGCGGGCATCGGAGTGCCGGGCCCCGTCCGGTACCCCGAGGGCGTGCCCGTCGCGCCGCCGATCATGCCGGGCTGGGACGGCTTCCCCGTACGGGAGGCGCTCAGCCAGGAACTGGGTTGTCCCGTCATGGTCGACAACGACGTGAACCTCATGGCCATGGGGGAGCAGCACGCCGGAGTCGCACGCTCCGTCAAGGACTTCCTCTGCGTCAAGATCGGCACTGGTATCGGCTGCGGCATCGTGGTGGGGGGTGATGTCTACCGCGGTACGACCGGCAGCGCGGGCGACATCGGACACATCCAGGCCGAGCCCGACGGCCGCCCCTGCGCCTGCGGCAACCACGGCTGCCTGGAGGCCTACTTCGGCGGCGCGGCCCTCGCCCGCGACGCCGAGGCCGCCGCCCGCGACGGCCGCTCCGCCGAACTCGCCGCGCGGCTGGAGGCCGTGGGGCACCTC
>NZ_RIBZ01000163.1:0-7812 GCF_003721215.1 Streptomyces botrytidirepellens | reverse complement strand
GGCCGGGCCCAGCGCGCCGGCGGGGCCCCTTGGGCCGTCGGCCGGGCCCGTCAGAAGGTGTCCCTGCGCATGCACACCCGGGGCCATCGGTCCAGCCCGTGCCCGGCCTCACTGTGCCGAATCTGCCACAGCCCGGGGGTCAGTTCGTCCTCCGTCAGGGTCCGGAAGCCGCAACGGGCCGCGTAGTAGGGGGCGTTCCACGCCACGTCCACGAAGGTGGTCAGGGTCAGCGCGGGTACGCCGTCGGCGGCGGCCCGCGCCGCGACGTGCTCGATCAGCGCCCGGCCCACTCCGCGGCGGGCGCTGTCCGGGTGCACCGAGATCTGCTCGATGTGCGTGTTCCCGTCGACGGGGTCGGTGATCACGTAGGCCATGGCCCGGTCCGTGTCGTCCACCGCGACCCAGGCCCGCCCGGCGCGCTGGTAGCGCCCCAGTTCCGCCAGGGTCAGCGGCTCGTCGTCGGCGATCTCGTCCATCCCGATGTCCCGGAAGCACCGACCGGCGGCGCGCTCTATGTCCTGGAGATGGGGAAGTTCCTCGATGGTGCTCGTTCGAATCCGCACCCCACCATCATCCTCCGGATTCCACGGACAAAGGGGTGCCCCCCACCGCCGTGGAGAGCACCCTTTGGCCGTTCTTTCACACGACCGCCCCCGGCCCGGGCCATCCCCACATGACCTCGGCAATTCCGGTGGCGGTGATCAAAAACTTAGCAAGCCATCGGTAACGGGTCGGTGGTGGAATGGTGATCATTGTGGTCCGACTCAACTTCTCCCCGTACGCCAGGCGTTAGACGTCCGTGAGGGGTCGGGGTCGTACCGGCTGTTCGGGTAGGGGCGGGGTTCCTTATAGGGGGAGGTCGAGGTGGGCAATCACCCATACGAGGGATTCAATGGTTGACGCAGGAAACCACTGCGGATCCCCCCACGTGAAAGGCCCAGTTCCACCATGAGCGCGATCCCTTGCGATCCGGCCATGCCCATTCCCCCCGAAGACACCGACCGCACCCTGAACTTCGCGGGACCCGCCACGTTCGGGCGGGTGCCGCGACTGGATCAGGTCGGCACGACCGATATCGCCGTGGTCGGGGTGCCGTTCGACGCCGGTGTGTCGTACCGGCCGGGCGCCCGCTTCGGCGGGAACGCCATCCGGGAGGCGTCGCGCCTGCTGCGCCCGTACAACCCGGCGCAGGACGCGTACCCGTTCCACTACGTCCAGGTCGCGGACGCCGGTGACATCACCGCCAATCCGCACCACCTCGGCGAGGCCGTCGACGCCATCGAGGCGGGCGCGGAGGAGCTGTTGTGTACCGGCGCCCAGCTGATGACACTGGGCGGCGATCACACCATCGCGCTGCCGGTCCTGCGCGCGGTGGCCCGCAAGCACGGTCCGGTGGCGCTGCTGCACTTCGACGCGCACCTGGACACCTGGGACACGTATTTCGGCGCCGAATACACCCACGGAACGCCGTTCCGCCGGGCGGTCGAGGAGGGCATCCTCGACACCGCCGCCCTCTCGCACGTCGGCACCCGCGGCCCGCTCTACAGCAAGGAGGACCTGGACGAGGACACCAAGCTGGGCTTCGGGATCGTCACCTCCGCCGATGTCATGCGGCGCGGGGTCGACGAGGTGGTGCAGCAGCTCAAGGAGCGGATCGGCAAGCGGCCGCTCTACATCTCGGTGGACATCGACGTCCTCGACCCCTCGCACGCCCCCGGCACCGGCACCCCCGAGGCGGGCGGCCTCACCTCCCGCGAGCTGCTGGAGATCGTGCGCGGGCTGGCCGACTGCCACCTGGTCTCCGCCGACCTGGTGGAGGTCGCCCCGGCGTACGACCACGCCGACATCACCTCCGTGGCCGCCTCGCACACCGCGTACGAGCTGGTCACCCTCATGTCCCGGCAGATCGCCTTCCTGCGGTGGGCGGAGGAGCAGAAGCAGGCGCAACCGGTGTAAGGCGCCTACGAGCGGGCGCGGGCGAACAGCTCGTTCAGCTCGCCCTGCGGGATCTGGCCCTCGGCGAACGTCAGCGTCCCCCGCTCCAGCAACTCCCGGGCGCTGTCCCGTACGAAGCCCAGCGCGGCGCGCGCGATGCTGCCGCCGAGGCTCAGGCGGGCGACCCCGGCGGAGCGGAGGGCGTCGGCGGTGAGGCTGGTGGCGCCGAGGCCCATCACCACGTTGAGCGGTCCGTCGACCTCGGCCACCAGGGTGGTGATGGTCGCGAGGTCGTTGACGCCCGGCACGTAGAGACAGTCCGCGCCCGCCTCCCGGTACCGGTTGGCGCGCCGGATCGCGTCGGCGAGCGGGGCCGGGGAGCGCAGCATCAGGCCGTCGGTGCGGGCGGTGAGCACGAAGTCGGTGCCGTCGGCGTCCGCGGCCTCGCGGGCGGCGGCGATCCGGGCGACGGCCAGCTCCTCGTCGTACAGGGCGCCGTCCGCGAAGTCCTCGACGTTCCCGCCCGCGAGGCCCGCGCCGACGGCCAGCCGGACGGTCTCGGCGACCGTCTCGGGCTCCGCCCCGTACCCGTCCTCCAGGTCGCCGTTGACCGGCACGTCCACGGCGGCGGTGATCTGGCGGACGCGGTCGAACATCTCGGCCCGGGAGACCGCCTTGCCGCCCTCCGGGATGGTGTGGTCGGGCCTGCCCAGCGAGAACGCGATCCCGGCGCTGGTCGTCGCGAGCGCCTCGAACCCCGCCTCGGCCAGCACGATCGCGCTCCCGGCGTCCCACGCGTTCGGCATCAGGAAGCCGGTGCGGCCCTCGTGCAGACGGCGGAAGGCGGCGGCGTGGTGGCAGGGGCTCATAGGGCAGATCCTCTCCGGCGGGACGGGTCGCGCTCGTGCACCGAGGGAACCACACCGCGCCGACAACGCGTCGCAGCGATCATGAATGAGTTGCAGGACCTGATCGACGACTACGAGTGCGTCTACCAGGGCTACTACCTGGGCGACGACGAGGAGATCGACGCGGTGGTGACCGCGTGCGTGGACCGGCTCGAAGAGGCCCGGGGCGCGCACGGCACCGACTCCGGTTCCGGCTCCGGCTCCGGCTCCGGCTCCGCCGACGTGGCCTTCCCGGCCCTCGGTCTCGTGCTGATGTACGGGCACGTGATGCATCACTCGGCGCCCGAGGTGGCGGACCGGACCGCCACCGCGCTGCGTGCCGTCGCGGCGGACGGGGCCCAGGCGCCCTGTGACCACGCGGGGCACCCGAGCGACGAGGGCCTCGTCTTCGGGCAACTGGAGGGCTTTCCCACCGCCCTGGAACTGATCGGCGACCCCGCGACCGAGGACGTGTCCTGGGACGAACTCGCCATACGGTCCTGCGGGGCCGACTCCGCCGAACTCTCCCCCGCCGAGGCGGAATCCCGCTGGCGCTGCCCGCGCAGCCTCGCCGGATTCGCGTCGGCGGCCGCCGAGGCCATCCGTCCGACGCGGCCGGCGGACGTCTGAGCCGCCTCAGTCCTCCGCCGCGCCCTGCGCGATGGCTTCCTCGACCTCGCCGGTCCGGGCGGCCTCCTCGGCGGCGAAGCGCTGGGCGTCCAGGTGCTGGGCGATCTCCTCGTCCTGGTTCATCAGCAGGTCCAGGTTGCTGTCGCCGAGTTCCAGGACGCCCATGTCGACGTAGGCGCGCTGGAGGCGTTCGCCCCACAGGCCGATGTCCTTCACGCACGGCACGATGCGGCCGAACAGCAGCTTGCGGAACATGTGCAGATACGGGGAGCGCTCCGCGTACTCCTCGGCCTCGGCCTTCGGGATGCCCAGGTTCTCCAGGATCTCGACGCCGCGGATCCGGTCGCGCATGAGGTAGCAGCCCTCGATGACGAACTCCTCGCGCTCGCGCAGCTCCGCGTCGGTCAGGTCGCGGTAGTAGTCGCGCAGCGCCATCCGGCCGAACGCCACGTGGCGGGCCTCGTCCTGCATGACGTAGGCGAGGAGCTGCCGCGGCAGGGGCTTGTCGGTGGTGTCGCGGATGAGGCCGAACGCGGCGAGGGCCAGGCCCTCGATGAGGACCTGCATGCCCAGGTAGGCCATGTCCCAGCGGGAGTCGCGGAGGGTGTCGCCCAGCAGCTCCTGGAGGTTGTCGTTGATCGGGTAGAGCATGCCGATCTTGTCGCGCAGGAAGCGGCCGTACAGCTCGGCGTGGCGGGCCTCGTCCATGGTCTGGGTGGCGGAGTAGAACTTGGCGTCGAGGTCGGGGGCCGACTCGACGATGCGGGCGGCGCACACCATCGCGCCCTGTTCGCCGTGCAGGAACTGGCTGAACTGCCAGGAGGCGGCGTGGCGGCGCAGCTCGGCCCGCTCCCGGTCGGACATCCGGTCCCAGTGGGGCGTGCCGTAGAGGGCGAGGGACTCGTCGGGGGTGCCGAGCGGGTCGTACGGGTCGACCTCCAGGTTCCAGTCGATCCGCTTCGTCGCGTCCCACTGCTTGTCCTTGCCCTTCTGGTACAGGGCGAGCAATCGGGCCCGGTGGTCGTCGTACTCCCAGCTGAACCGGGCGGCGCCGGCGGCGGGCACCTGCCACATCGGGTCGCCGGGATCCATGGCGTAGAGGTCCTGCGTCGACACGTCGTCTCCTTCGCCTCGCTGCGCACCAAACATATCCGCGGGGGATTGACGGGCTTGCTGACACAGAGTCTCATAAGGGATGTCCAGCCGCGACCATTCCTCCGAGGTGTCTCCAGCGATGACGACCGCGACCGAATCAGCCGCGCCCCGGGACGCGCTGGGGCTCCTCAAGGACCGCGAACGGGTCGCGGAGCGGCTGCTGCTGGCCTCCTCCCGCCACTCGTTCGACCCCGACACCGAGCTGGACTGGGACGCGCCGCACGAGCCGGACAAGTGGTTCTGGCCGCCGGAGCTGGTCTCCCTCTACGGCACCCCGATGTGGCGGCGGATGTCCGAGGAGCAGCGGATGCTGCTGTCGCGGCACGAGGCCGCGGCGCTGGCCTCGCTCGGCATCTGGTTCGAGATCATCCTGATCCAGCTGCTCACCCGGCACATCTACGACAAGCCCGCGACCAGCGCCCACGTCCGCTACGCGCTCACCGAAATCGCCGACGAGTGCCGCCACTCCAAGATGTTCGCGCGGCTCATCGCCAAGGGCGGCACCCCCGCGTACCCGGTGTCCCGGCTCCACCAGAACCTGGGCCGGTTCTTCAAGACGTTCTCCACCACTCCGGGTTCGTTCACCGCCACCCTGCTCGGCGAGGAGGTGCTGGACTGGATGCAGCGGCTGACGTTCCCCGATGAGCGCGTCCAGCCGCTGGTGCGCGGGGTGACCCGGATCCATGTGGTGGAGGAGGCGCGCCACGTGCGGTACGCCCGGGAGGAGTTGCGCCGCCAGATGGTGCGGGCGCCGCGCTGGGAGAAGGAGCTGACCCGCGTCGGCTCGGGCGAGTTCGCCCGGGTGTTCTCGCTCGCGTTCGTCAATCCCCAGGTGTACACGGACGTCGGCCTCGACCGGCGGGCGGCCGTCGCCCAGGTGCGGGCGAGCGGCCACCGCCGCGAGGTGATGCGCAGCGGCGCCCGACGGCTGACCGAATTCCTCGACGACGTCGGGGTGCTGCGCGGCGTGGGCCGCAAGCTGTGGCAGAGCAGCGGCCTGCTCTAGGCCGCATCCCGGGCGGCTTCGTCAACGGGCCGCTCCTCGGCAGCTGCCCGAGGGCGGTTACGCTGCCAGGCATGACGACGAGCAGTGGCACCGCCCCGGCGGACGCGGACCGGGCGACGGCCGCGCCCCCGGCCACCGTGCGCCGCGGGGCGTACCGCAGGCTCAGCGTCGAGGCTCGGCGCGCCGAACTGATCGCCGCCGCGCTCGGCCTGTTCGCCCACCGCGCGCCGGAGGACGTGTCGCTGGACGACGTCGCCTCGGCCGCCGACGCCTCCCGGCCGCTCGTCTACCGCTACTTCCCCGGCGGCAAGCAGCAGTTGTACGAGGCGGCGCTGCGCAGCGCCGCCGATGAGCTGGAGGGGTGCTTCGAGGAGCCGCGGACCGGCCCGCTCAGCAGCCGCCTGGGCAACGTACTGGACCGCTATCTCACCTTCGTGGACGAGCACGACGCGGGGTTCAGCGCGCTGCTGCACGGCGGCAGCGTGGCCGAGACCTCGCGGACGAGCGCCATCGTGGACGAGGTGCGGCGGGCCGCGGCCGAGGAGATCCTGCTGCATCTGACGGCCGGGGAGCCCGCCGAGGAACCCGGCGCCCGGCTGCGGATGATGGTGCGCACCTGGATCACGGCGGTCGAGGCGGCCTCGCTGATCTGGCTGGACGAGAACAAGCAGCCGTCGGCCCGGGAGCTGCGGGACTGGCTGGTGGACCACTTCGTGGCGCTGCTGACCGCCACCGCGGCCACCGATCCGCAGGCGGCNTGGCTGGTGGACCACTTCGTGGCGCTGCTGACCGCCACCGCGGCCACCGATCCGCAGGCGGCCCGGGTGATGCGGGCGGCGCTCGCCGCGGAGCCCGCGCAGGGCCCGGTCGGCACGCTGGCGCGGCGCGTGGCGCCGGTGCTCGGCGAGGCGCGGCACCTGCTGTGAGGGCCGTGAGGGCCGTGAGGGCGGCGCGGCGGAAGGTGGCGCGGTGAGGAGCGAGGAGACGCCGTTCGTCGGCGGGCCGCTGGACGGCCGGGTGCTGTCGGTGCTGGTCGGTGCGACGGGGCAGCCGCCGAAGACGTACGAGGTGCCGGTCCCGGACGAGGCCGGTGGACCGCCGACCGTGTACGTCTACCGCCGCGTCCCGGCGGGCACGACGCGGCGGCTGGGGCTGATCCGGGGATGGCGGTACGAGTACGACCCGGAGGGCAGGCCGGGCGGCGGGCCGAAGTGGCCGTGGTCCCGTTCCTAGAGGCTCGGCGCACCTCTCCTTGAAGGCTGGGTTCGCCGGACTCCGCCAGCCGTGACGAGCCCTCCGGACGAGTGACCGTGTTGGGCCGACTTGCCCATCATTCTCCCGAAAGTACGACTGTCACGCCGCGTTCCTGCTGAGGTGGTCGTCGGACCCCGTTCCCGCAGCCGGAGGTGTGAGCCCGTGTCAGGACGGATCGTAGGCTCGGTCTGCGCGGCGGCGATCACCGCGGCCGCGGCGCTCGTCCCGCCCGTACCGGCGGCCACGGCCGCCCCTGCCCAACCCTCCGCCCGGCCCGCCGACCGGTCCGTCGCCGGGCTGCTCACCCAGCTCAAGACGCTGTACCGGAAGGCGGAAGAGGCGACCGAGGCGTACAACGCGACCGAGGAGAAGCTGCGCAGACAGCGGGCGAAGACCCGGGACCTGACCGAGGACCTCGCCCGCAGCCGCACCGACCTGGCCGCCAGCCGGGAGGACGCGGGGCGGCTGGCCCGCCAGCAGTATCAGGGCCACACCCAGCTCTCCACGTACACCTTCCTGCTGACGCTGCTCACCCCGCACCCGGAGAAGGCCGCCGACCAGGCGCGCGAGCTGGACCGGGCGGCGGTGCGGGAGGCCGCCGTCGTGGAGCGGCTGACCAAGGGCGAGCGGCACGCCGACGCCCTCGCCACCCGGGCCAGGGCCGCCCTGGACAAGCAGCTGTCGCTGAGCGCGAAGAAGAAGCAGCAGCGCGACAAGGTCAAGAAGCGGCTCACGAAGATCGAGAAGATGCTCGCCTCGCTGACCGCCCGCCAGATCACCCAGGTGGCGGAGAAGGAGCGCGAGGAGACCGACAAGGCGCAGCGCAAGCTGATCGCCTCCGGGGTGTTGGGCAACAGCCGGGCCCAGAGCGCCGCCCCGCCGCCGCCCGTCCCGGTCCCGGGCCCCGGCCCGGCCCAGGGCACGGGCACGGGCGCGGACCCGGGC
>NZ_RIBZ01000020.1:0-14080 GCF_003721215.1 Streptomyces botrytidirepellens | reverse complement strand
AGTACGGTCACCGGTGAGCCGGTCGGTGAAGAGGACTGGGCGACCGCTGACTACTGGGTGGATCAGGTCCGTCGGCCGGTCCGCTTCCACGACGCTCTTGAGAGCGCCACCGGTACACAGGGTGTCAGCCGACTGCTGGAGGTCGGACCCGACCCGGTACTGACCAGCCTGGCGCAGGCCGCGACGGAGGCCTCCGCCGCATCGGTGCTGCGGAAGGGCCGCGCGGAGGCCGAGTCCGTACTCGTCGCGGCGGCGGAGATGTTCGTACGCGGCGCGAAGCTGGACTGGGCCGCGGTGTTCGCCGGGACCGGTGCCCGGCGGGTGGAGCTGCCGACCTACGCGTTCCAGCACCAGCGGTTCTGGCTGCGGCCCTCCCGCTCCGTGACCGATGCGAGCGGGCTCGGCCTGGGAACGGTCGGGCACCCGCTGCTGGGGGCCGCGCTGCGGCTGGCCGGATCGGACACGGTGCTGCTGACGTCGCGGCTGTCCGCGCAGTCGCATCCGTGGCTGTCCGACCACGTGGTGGCCGGATCCGTCGTGGTGCCCGGCACGGTGTTCGTGGAACTCGCCGTGCAGGCGGGGGACCAGGTCGGCTGCGACCAGGTGGAGGACCTGACCCTGCGGGCCCCGCTGATCCTGCCGCACGACGGCACGGTCCAGATCCAGATCAGCATCGAACCGGCCGAAGGCGACCGGCGGCGCACGGTCCGGGTCTACTCACGCCCGCAGGACTCCGCCGCCGAACAGCCGTGGACCCTGCACGCCACCGGGACCCTCACCACCGCGCGGCCCGCCGCCGACTGGGACCTGCGGGCCTGGCCCCCCGAGGGCGCGGAGCCGGTACCGACCGATGGACTCGACGGCCTCTACGACCATCTGTCCGACGCGGGACTGGCCTACGGACCTGGTTTCCGCGGCGTGAAGGAGGTATGGCGGCGGGGCGAGGACCTCTTCGTGGAGGCAGTCCTGCCCGAGCAGATCGCGGGGGACGTCACCGGCTTCGGTCTCCACCCGGCCTTGCTGGACACCGTCCTGCACGCCCTCGGGCTACGTGAGCCGTCGGCCGAGGGGGCCGCGTCCCTGCCGTTCCTGTGGTCCGGCGTCTCCTTGTTCGCCGTGGGCGCCACTGCCGTCCGGGCGCGCCTCTCGCCGCGCGGCGGGCCGGGCTCGGGCGAGATCGCCCTGCGGGTGGCGGACGCGGCGGGCGAACCGGTCGCCGAGGTGGGCTCCCTGGTGCTGCGACCCGTATCGGCCGCCGACCTCGTCGCGGGCACCGACGGGGGCTCGCCGATCTCGGACAGCCTGTTCCGGCTGGACTGGACCGCCGCCCCCGCCCCCACCGAGCGTCGTGACACCGGCGAACCGGGGGACTGGGCCGTGCTCGGCGATCCGCACCCGTGGCAGGACGCCGGAGTGCCGGTGACCGGCTACGCCGACCTCACCGCGCTGACCGCCGCCCTCGACGAGGGCGGCAGCGTCCCGGACACCGTGCTGCTGCCGCTCCCGCACGACCCGCGCGGCACCGACACCGCGGTCGCCGCAGCGGTCTCCCGTGTGCTGGGGCTCGTTCGTGAGTGGCTGGCCGAACGGCGGCTGACGGAAACCCGGCTGGTGGTGGTGACCTCCGGGGCGGTGGGGGCAGAGGCGCACGACCTGGCCGGTGCGGGCGTCTGGGGCCTGCTGCGCTCGGCGATGAGCGAACACCCGGGCCGGTTCGTCCTGGCGGACGTCGACGGTGAACCGACCTCGTACGCCACCCTGGCGACGGCCCTGGCCGACGGCGGGGAAAGCCAGTTCGCCGTGCGGCGGGGCGAGGTGTGGCTGCCTCGGATGGCGCGCATGACCGGCGTCTCCGAAGACGGCGCCCCAGGTGTGTGGCAGAGCCACGGAACCGTGCTGGTCACCGGCGGAACCGGTGGCCTGGGCGCGGTCGTGGCCCGGCACCTGGTGAGCACGCACGGCGTACGGAACCTGCTGCTGCTCTCGCGCCGCGGCCCGGACGCCCCCGGTGCTCACGAACTCCAGCGGGAGCTGACCGGCCTGGGTGCCGACGTCACCATCACCGCCTGCGACGTGGCCGACCGCCGCGCACTGGCCGAGGCGATGGGCGGCATACCCGACGACGCGCCCCTGACCGGCGTCGTGCACACCGCCGGTGTCCTCGACGACGGCATGATCACCGACCTGACCCCGGAGCGGGTCGCCCGGGTGCTCACGGCGAAGGCCGAATCGGCTCTCCACCTGCACGAGTTGACCGCGGACAACCGCGACCTGACCGCCTTCGTCCTGTTCTCTTCCATCGCGGGAGTGTTCGGGAACTCGGGCCAGGCCGCGTACGCCGCCGCCAACACCGTGCTGGACACCCTCGCCCTGTCCCGGCGATCGCAGGGGCTGCCCGGCGTGTCGCTGGCGTGGGGCATGTGGGAACACGCCGACGGCATGGGCGGCCGCCTCGGCGAGGCGAACATCGCCCGCCTGCGAGGCCAGGGCTTCCCGCCACTGTCCACCCAGGACGCGCTGGCACTGTTCGACCTGGCGCTGCGGACCGGCGAACCCCTGGCGCTGCCGGTCGCCCTGCGGACCACGGCGCTCGCCGCGCGGCGCGACAGCCTGCCCACCCCGCTGCACGGTCTCCTTCCCGCGGCCCGCCGGCGCCGGACCGCGGGCCAGGGCACCGACGTGAACGGGCTGGCCCGCCGCCTGTCGGGTCTGTCCGGGGCCGAGCGGGACCGGGTACTGCTCCAGGTGGTGCAATCCGAGGTGGCGGAGGTACTGGGGCACGCGTCGGCAGGTGCGGTCGACCCGGGGCGGGCGTTCAAGGATCTCGGGTTCGATTCGCTGACCGCGGTGGACCTGCGTAACCGGCTCAACAACGCGACCGCGCTCACCCTGCCCGCCACCCTGGTCTTCGACCACCCCAGCCCCACCGCGCTCGCCGCGTACCTGCGCGAACGGCTGCTGGGGGAGACGCCGGCCGGCCAGGACATCGAGTCCAGGCCGTCCCAGGTGATGGCCGACGACGAGCCGATCGCGATCGTGGGGATGGGCTGCCGCTACCCGGGCGGCGTGACCTCTCCCGAAGGGCTGTGGGAGCTGGTCGACTCCGCCGGGGACGGGATCACGGGCTTCCCGACCGACCGCGGCTGGGATGTCGACTCGCTCTTCGACCCCGACGGCGACCGCGCGGGCACGTCGTACGTACGCGAGGGCGGCTTCCTGCACGACGCGGCCGAGTTCGACGCGGAGCTGTTCGGGATCAGTCCGCGTGAGGCGCTGGCCATGGATCCGCAGCAGCGGTTGCTTCTGGAGACGTCCTGGGAGGCGCTGGAGCGGGCCGGCATCAACCCCCTGTCGTTGCGAGGATCGTCCACAGGCGTGTTCGCGGGGCTGATGTACCACGATTACGCCTCGCGTCTCCAGACCCTGCCCGAGGACGTGGAAGGCTTCGTCGCCAACGGGAACGCGGGCAGTGTCTTCTCCGGACGTGTCGCGTACGTCTTCGGGTTCGAGGGCCCCGCGGTGACGGTGGACACCGCGTGTTCGTCGTCGCTCGTGTCCCTGCACTGGGCCTGCCAGGCCCTGCGGGCGGGGGAGTGCGACACGGCCCTGGCCGGTGGCGTCACCGTCATGGCGACGCCCTCGACGTTCGTCGAGTTCTCACGCCAGCGGGGTCTGGCCTCGGACGGCCGGTGCAAGTCCTTCGCGGACGGCGCGGACGGCACGGGCTGGGCCGAGGGCGCCGGGGTGCTGGTGCTGGAGCGCCTCTCGGACGCGCGGCGCCGTGGTCACCACGTGCTCGCGGTGGTGCGCGGCAGCGCCGTCAACCAGGACGGTGCGTCGAATGGCCTGACGGCGCCGAACGGTCCCTCCCAGCAGCGGGTGATCCGCCAGGCGCTGTCGTCGGCGCGGCTTTCCGCCGCCGAGGTCGATGCGGTCGAAGCACATGGCACGGGGACTCGGCTGGGCGACCCGATCGAGGCGCAGGGGCTGCTGGCGACGTACGGTCAGGCGCGCATGGAGGACGAGCCCTTGTGGCTGGGCTCGGTGAAATCGAACATCGGGCACACCCAGGCCGCCGCGGGCGTCGCCGGCGTCATCAAGATGGTGATGGCGCTGCGTGCCGAGCGGCTGCCGCGGACGCTGCACGTGAACGAGCCCTCGAGCCAGGTGGACTGGGCCGCCGGGGCGGTCCGGCTGCTGCGGGAGCCCCGCAGGTGGCCGATGGGCGAGCGTCCCCGGCGCGCGGGCATCTCCTCCTTCGGGATCAGCGGCACCAACGCTCACGTCATCGTCGAGGAAGCGCCGGCGGCTGAACCGGCCACGGCCGACGAGCGGCCCACGGCCGAGCTGCCGGTGGTCCCGTGGGTGCTCTCGGCCCGCAGCGCCCAGGCGCTCCGGGCGCAGGCCGGACGCCTGGCCGAACTCTCCGACGAACGCGACCACTCCAGTGCGGACCTGGGGCTGTCGCTCGTGACGACGCGTGCGCTGCTGGACCACCGCGCGGTGGTGCTGGGCGCTGATCCGGGTACGTTGCGTGCGGGCGTGGCCGCGCTGGCCGAGGGCGACGCCTCGGTGGTGTCCGGTGTGGTGCGTGAGGGCCGTACGGGCTGGATGTTCACCGGGCAGGGCAGTCAGCGGCTCGGCATGGGCCGGGAGCTGTACGAGCAATTCCCACGGTTCGCAAGGGCGTTGGACGAGGTTTGCGGACACCTGGAGGCCGCACTGGCGGGCGAGCCCGGCTTCGGTACCCCCGTGAGGGACGTGCTGTTCGCCGCCGAGGGCTCAAACGAGGCAGCACTCCTCGACCGGACCGGGTACGCGCAGACGGCGCTGTTCGCGGTCCAGGTCGCGCTGGTGGAGCTGCTGAGGTCATGGGACATGGGCCCGGACGCGGTGCTGGGCCACTCGGTGGGGGAGTTCGCCGCCGCGTACGCCGCCGGTGTCTTCGATCTGGCCGATGCCACCAGGCTGGTGGCGGGCCGGGCCCGGTTGATGCAGCGGCTGCCGGCAGGTGGCGCGATGGCTGCCATCGAGGGCAGCGAGGAGGAGGTCCTCGGCATCCTGCGAGGGCTTCCCGGGGACGGGCGGATCACGATCGCGGCGGTCAACGGGCCGACGGCGGTGGTGGTTTCCGGCGACCAGCAGGCCGTCGAGCGGGCGATGGCCGTTGCCCGGGAACAGCACCGCCGGGTGTCCCGGCTGAAGGTCAGCCACGCGTTCCACTCGCCGCTGATGGAACCGGCCATGGTGGAGTTCGCCGACATCGCGGCCGGCGTGGCCTACCGGCAGCCGAACCTGCCGGCCCTCAGCACCGTCACCGGCGAGCCGGAGACCGCGGAGGACTGGGCGACTCCGGAGTACTGGGTGCGTCAGATCCGCGAACCGGTGCGCTTTCACGACGCCCTCGTGGCCGCGACGGGCGTGCAGGGCGTGTCCCGGCTGCTGGAGATCGGTCCCGACCCGGTGCTGACCGCGCTCGCGCAGTCCGCGGCGGAGGACGTCACCGCGGCGTCGGTGCTCCGTAAGGGACGGCCCGAGGCCGAGTCCGTGCTGGGCGCGGTGGCCGAGGTGTTCGTGCGCGGCACGCACGTCGACTGGACCGCCCTGTTCGCCGGGAGCGGCGCCCGGACGACCGCGCTGCCGACCTACGCGTTCCAGCGGCAGCGGTATTGGCTCGGGGCTTCCCGGCCGGTGGCCGACGCCCGTGGCCTGGGCCTGGGCGCGGCCGAGCACCCCCTGCTGGGCGCGACCGTGACGCTGGCCGGTTCGGACGCCGTGCTGCTGACCTCACGGCTCTCCCTCCAGTCGCATCCGTGGCTGGCCGATCATGCCGTGGCGGGCTCGGTGCTCGTACCGGGCACGGTGTTCGTGGAACTGGCCGTACAGGCGGGCGACCGGGTCAACTGCGACCGGGTGGAGGAGCTGACCCTGCAAGCGCCACTGGTGCTGCCGGAACAGCAGGCCGTACACCTGCAGCTCAGCGTCGAAACGGCGGACGGCGCCGCGGACGAGCGGCGCGCCCTCAAGGTGTACTCCCGCCCGGAGGGCGCCGCGGCCGAGGAGCCGTGGACTCTGCACGCCACCGGAACCCTGACGCCGGGAACGGGCCTGGCCGCCGACTGGGACCTGGCCGCGTGGCCGCCCGCCGGTGCGGAGCACGTCCCGGCGGACGGCCTGTACGAGCGGCTGGCCGACGAGGGCCTCGTCTACGGCCCGGCCTTCCGTGGCTTGCGGGAGGTCTGGCGGCAGGGCGACGACTTCTCCGTGGAGGCGGCGTTGCCCGAGCCGCTGTCCGGCGAGGCGGCCGGTTTCGGCCTGCACCCGGCGCTGCTGGACTCGGTTCTGCACGCGCTGGGGCTTCGGGAGTCGGCCGACGAGGGTGCGTCCCTGCCGTTCATGTGGTCCGGGGTGTCGCTGTCGGCGACCGGTGCCGCCGCGGTGCGGGTACGCATCTCCGTACGGGACTCCGGTGAGATCGCCTTGCGGGTCGCCGATGGTGAGGGTACGCCGGTGGCCGAGGTGGAGTCGCTGGTGCTGCGGCCGGTGTCGGCGGGGGAGCTGGCAGCGGCGAACTCCCCGGTCAGGGACAGCCTCTTCCGCCTCGACTGGATCGAGGCCCCCGCCACAACCACCACCGGACTCACGCAGCCGGGCGCCTGGGCGGTGCTCGGTGACACTCGGCTGGGCGCCGGTGTCCCGGGGGCCACCGCACACGCCGACCTGGACGCACTGATCGCCGCGCTCGATGCCGGCGCGCCCGTCCCGGACACCGTCGTGCTCCCCTTCGACGCCACCGGCGACGCGGTCGGCGACGCGGTGGCCGGTGTGCCGGCAGTGATCCGCGCGTGGCTGGCTCAGGAACACTTCGCCGGGTCGCGGCTGGTGGTGTTGACCTCCGGCGCCGTGGACGTGAGGCCCGAGGACAGCACTCCTGGGACACTCGATCTCGCCGGTGCCGGAGTGTGGGGACTGGTGCGGTCGGCGATGAGCGAGCACCCGGGCCGGTTCGCGCTCGCCGACGTCGACGGCGCGCGGGAGTCGTACGAGGTCCTCCCCGCCGCTCTCTCGGGGCCGGACTCCGGCCAGGTCGCCGTACGGGAAGGCCGCGCCTGGCTGCCGCGTATGGTGCGGATGAACGCGGGCGGGGTGCTGGTGCCTCCGGCGGGTGCGGGCTCCGCCTGGCGGATGGACATCGCGGCCAAGGGCCGGCTGGACGGCGTCGCCCTGGTGCCCGAAAACCCGGCGCCGCTGGGCCCGGGGCAGGTCCGGGTGGCCGTCCGGGCGTCGGGCGTCAATTTCCGTGATGTGCTCAACGTGCTGGACATGTATCCCGGCGACGCCGGGCTGCTGGGCCACGAGGGCGCGGGTGTGGTCCTGGAGGTCGGTCCGGGGGTGTCGGACTGGGCTGTCGGCGACCGGGTGATGGGTCTGCTGAACGGTGGGTTCGGCCCCACGGCCGTCGCCGACGGGCGGATGCTGGCGCGGATCCCGGCCGGCTGGTCGTACCCGCAGGCGGCATCCGTGCCGATCGTCTACCTGACCGCGTATTACGCGCTGGTCGATCTGGCAGGGCTGGAAGCCGGCGAGTCGGTGTTGATCCATGCCGCGGCCGGTGGTGTGGGCATGGCCGCGGTGCAACTCGCCCAGCATCTGCGGGCGGAGGTGTTCGCGACCGCCAGTCAGGCCAAGTGGCAGACCGTTCGTCAATTGGGTNGGCCAAGTGGCAGACCGTTCGTCAATTGGGTGTGTCCGCCGAGCGCATCGCCTCCTCCCGTACCACGGAGTTCGAGGAGGTCTTCTCCCGGGCCACGGACGGGGCCGGGCTGGACGTGGTGCTGGACTGCCTGGCCGGGGAGTTCGTGGACGCGTCGCTGCGGTTGACGCGGGCCGGTGGCCGGTTCGTCGAGATGGGCAAGACCGACATCCGGGACGCGGACGAGGTGGCCGAGGCCCATCCGGGCGTGTCGTACACGTCGTTCGACGTGATGGACGCCGGGCCGGAGCGGATCGGCGAGATGCTGGCGGAGCTGCTGGCACTGTTCGAGAGCGGCGCGCTGCGGCCACTGCCGGTCACGACGTGGGACATCGCCCGGGCCCCGGAAGCGCTGCGATTCCTCGGCCAGGCGAAGCACGTCGGCAAGGTCGTGCTGACCGTACCCGCGCCCTGGCGCGAGGACGGCACCGTGCTGATCACCGGCGGCACCGGCGGCCTGGGCGCGCTGGTGGCCCGCCATCTGGTCACCCGACACGGCGTACGGAACCTGGCGCTGCTCTCCCGGCGCGGCCCCGAGGCCCCGGGCGCGCGCGAACTCGAACGAGAGCTGGCCGCCCTCGGCGCGCGCGTCACGATCAGCGCGTGCGATGTCAGCGACCGTACGGCCCTGGCAGGCGTCCTCGACGCGATCCCCGACGAGGCTCCGCTGACCGGCGTGGTGCACACCGCCGGTGTGCTCGACGACGGGATCGTCGCCGAACTCACCCCCGAGCGCTTGGCCCGCGTCCTGGCCGCGAAGGCCGATTCCGCCCTGCATCTCCACGAACTCACCGCGGACCGCGACCTGGACGCGTTCGTCCTGTTCTCCTCGATCGCCGGTGTGGTGGGCAACGCGGGCCAGGCGCCCTACGCGGCGGCCAACTCCGTGCTCGACGCACTCGCGGTGTCCCGGCGCGCCCAGGGCCTGCCCGCCGTGTCACTGGCCTGGGGCATGTGGGCCCACACCGCGGGCATGGGCGGCACGCTCGGCGAGTCCGACCTGCTCCGGATGGCGCGCCAGGGCTTCCCCGCCCTGGAGACCGACCACGGGCTCTCCCTGCTGGACATCGCCCTTCAGATCAACGAGCCGCTGGCGCTGCCGATCGCCCTGCGCACCTCCGCGCTGACCTCGGACCGCACGACCCTGCCCGACGTTCTGCACGGGCTCGCCCCGGCGGCACGGCAGCGCCGGGACGCCGGGCAGGCCACCATCACGAGCCGGGGCGAACTCGGCGGCCGACTGGTGGGGCTGCCGGCGGCCGAACAGAGCCGACTGCTGCTGGAGCTGGTACAGACCGAGGTCGCAGGTGTGTTGGGCCATGCGTCGGGGGCGGCCATCGACCCGGCCCGGGCATTCAAGGATCTGGGCTTCGACTCGCTGACCGCGGTGGACCTGCGCAACCGGATGCATGCCGCCACCGGCCTCCGCCTGCCCGCGACGCTCATCTTCGACCACCCGACTCCGTCCGCCCTCGCCGCATACCTGCGCGAGGAGGCGCTCGGCGCGGCCATCGAGCCGACCCGAACACCGGCCGTCCCCGCCCCGGTGGGCGCGGCGGACGAGCAGATCGTGATCGTGGGCATGGGCTGCCGCTTCCCGGGCGGCGTCACCTCGCCGGAAACCCTGTGGGACCTGGTGGCTTCCGCCGGAGACGGCATCACCCCGTTTCCCTCGGACCGCGGCTGGGACGCCCGGGCGCTGCACGACATCGCGGCCGTTGGCGGGTTCGTACAGGACGCCGGGGACTTCGACGCCGAGCTGTTCGGGATCTCGCCGCGCGAGGCCCTTGCCATGGACCCCCAGCAGCGGCTGCTGCTGGAGACCTCCTGGGAGGCGCTGGAGCGGGCCGGGATCAGCCCCCTGTCGCTGCGCGGCTCGGCCACCGGCGTGTTCGCCGGGGTGTCCGCGAACGGGTACGGCGGCCACCTGCACGAGGCGGGCGCGGAAACCGAGGGCTACCTGCTGACCGGGAGCACGCCGAGCGTGGCGTCGGGCCGTCTCGCCTACGCCCTCGGCCTTGAGGGTCCCGCGGTGTCGGTGGACACCGCGTGCTCGTCGGCGCTGGTGGCGCTGCACCTGGCGGGCCAGGCGCTGCGGGCGGGGGAGTGCGACCTGGCCTTGGCCGGCGGCGCGACGATCATGGCGAACCCCGGCATGTTCCTGGAGTTCTCGCGGCAGGGCGGGCTGGCCGGGGACGGCCGGTGCAAGTCCTTCGCGGAGGCCGCGGACGGTACGGGGTGGGCCGAGGGCGCCGGGGTACTGGTGCTGGAGCGGCTGTCCGACGCGCGGCGCCTGGGGCATCCGGTGCTCGCGGTCGTACGCGGGAGTGCGGTCAACCAGGACGGTGCGTCGAATGGTATGACGGCGCCGAACGGTCCGTCGCAGCAGCGGGTGATCCGGCAGGCGCTCGCCGCCGCGCGCCTCTCGCCGTCCGACGTGGACGCGGTCGAAGCCCACGGTACGGGCACCCGGCTCGGCGACCCGATCGAGGCGCAGGCCCTGATGGCCACGTACGGACAGGACCGCGCCGGAGCCGAGCCGCTGTGGCTGGGCTCGGTCAAGTCGAACATCGGCCACCCACAGGCCGCGGCCGGTGCCGCCGGTCTGATCAAGATGGTGATGGCGCTCCGGGAGCGGCGGCTGCCGCAGACGCTCCACGCCGACGAGCCCTCCTCCCACGTGGACTGGACCGCCGGTGCGGTCGAGCTGCTGTCCGAGGCCCGGGAATGGCCCCGGACCGACCACCCGCGCCGGGCAGGCGTCTCATCGTTCGGCATCAGCGGGACCAACGCACACGTCATCATCGAAGAAGCCCCGGCTGCCGAACCCGTCATGGCCGAGGAGCGGCCGACGGCCGAGCTGCCGGTGGTGCCGTGGGTGCTGTCCGGCCGGAACGCCCAGGCGGTGCGGGCACAGGCCGGACGCCTGGCGGCCTACCTCGACGGGCGGGACGTCGCGCCCGTCGACGTCGGGCTGTCCCTGGCCACCACATGCGCCGCGCTGGAGCACCGTGCGGTGGTGCTGGGCGCCGAGGGCGCCACACTGCGCGGAAGCCTCATCGACCTCGATGGCGATGCGGTGGTGTCGGGTGCCGTGGGCGAGGGGCGTACGGCGTGGATGTTCACCGGGCAGGGCAGCCAGCGACTCGGCATGGGCCGCGAGCTGTACGAGCAGTTCCCGGTGTTCGCGCGGACCCTGGACGAGGCGTGTGGACATCTGGACGCCGAGCTTGCGGGCGGGCCCGGCTTCGGTGTGCCGGTGCGGGAGGTGCTGTTCGCGGCGGAGGGTTCGGCGGAGGCGGCCCTGCTGGAGGAGACCGGGTACGCGCAGACGTTGTTGTTCGCGGTGCAGGTGGCGCTGGTCGAGCTGTTGCGTTCCTGGGGCGTGCGTCCGGATGCGGTGTTCGGCCATTCCATCGGTGAGTTCGCCGCCGCGTACACGGCGGGTGTGTTCGAGCTGGCCGACGCTGCCCGGTTGGTGGCGGGCCGTGCCCGGTTGATGCAGGCGCTGCCTTCGGGGGGTGCGATGGCGGCCATTGAGGGCACTGAGCCCGAGGTCGCCGACATCCTCGGAGGGCTTCCTGAGGGAGAGGGGGCCACGGTCGCGGCGGTCAACGGCCCCACGTCGATGGTGGTGTCCGGTGACGAGGACGCGGTCGAGCGGGTGATGGCGGTGGCGCGGGAGCGGGGCCGCCGGGTGTCGCGGCTGCGCGTCAGCCACGCTTTCCACTCGCCGTTGATGGAGCCGATGCTGGCGGAGTTCGCCGACATCGCCGCGAGGGTCACCTACCGGCAGCCGGTGCTCACAGCGGTCAGCACCGTCACCGGTCAACCGCTCGCAGATTCTGACTGGACGACCCCCGCCTACTGGGTCCGCCAGGTGCGCGAGCCGGTCCGCTTCCATGACGCGCTCCGGACCGCCGCAGGCGAACAGAGCGCAACCCGACTGCTGGAGATCGGACCGGACCCGGTGCTGACCAGCCTCGCACCGGCGGCCACCGACGCTGCCGCCGCGGCCGTGCTGCGAAAGGGACGGGCCGAGGCCGAGACCCTGCTGACCGCTGTGGCGGACGTGTTCGTGCGTGGGGCGGACGTGGACTGGGCCGCTGTGTTCGCCGGGACCGGTGCGCGGCGAGTGGATCTGCCGACGTACGCCTTCCAGCGGCAGCGGTACTGGCTGCGGCCCGCCCGCTCGGCGACGGACCTCGATGACGTGGGTCTGGGCGCTGCGGGGCACCCGTTGTTGGGTGCTTCGGTTGCGGTGGCCGGTTCGGACGCCGTGTTGCTGACGTCGCGGCTCTCGGTGCGGTCGCATCCGTGGCTGGCTGATCATGTGGTGGCCGGTTCGGTCCTGGTGCCGGGCACTGCGTTCGTTGAGCTTGCGGTGCAGGCGGGTGACCGGGTCGGGTGTGACCGGGTCGAGGAGTTGACCTTGCAGGCGCCGTTGGTCCTTCCGGAGGACGGTGCTGTTCAGGTGCAGCTGAGCATCGACGGCGCCGAGGACGGCCGTCGTGCGCTGCGGGTTTACTCGCGCCCGGAGGAGGCGGATGCGGAGCAGCCGTGGACTGTGCATGCCACGGGTGTTCTCGTTGCTGGGGTTCCTGCTGGTGGGTGGGATTTGCGGGTGTGGCCGCCGGTGGGTGCGGAGGCGGTTGCGGTGGATGGGTTGTATGAGCGGTTGTCGGGTGCGGGGTTGGCGTACGGTCCGGCGTTCCGTGGTCTGCGGGAGGTGTGGCAGCAGGGCGAGGACCTGTTGGTGGAGGCCGCTCTGCCGGAGGCGCTCGCGGAGGACGGGGCCGGGTTCGGTTTGCATCCGGCGCTGCTGGACACGGTGCTGCACGCCCTGGCGCTCCAGGAACCGGCGGCCGAGGGCGCGATGCTGCCGTTCATGTGGACCGGTGTGTCGCTGTCCGCCGTGGGCGCATCCGCCGTGCGGGTACGTCTGTCTCCACGAGGCACGGGTGAGGTGGCGCTGCGGGTGGCCGACGGCGTGGGCGAACCCGTGGCCGAGGTCGAGTCCCTGGTGCTACGCCCCGTGTCGACCGCGGACCTGGCGGCGGTGAACTCCCCGACGGCGGAGAGTCTGTTCCGGATGGAGTGGGTTCCTGCGCCGACGGCCGGGGCCAAGGAGCCTGTGGAGTCTGCCGGTTGGGCGGTCCTCGGTGATGTCGAGTCCGGCGGGTGGCGCGACGCGGGTGTTCCGGTGACCGGTTATGCCGATCTGGCCGCGCTGACCGCCGCGCTGGATGACGGTTCCCCCGTCCCGGACACCGTGGTGCTTCCGCTCCGCTCCACGGACACCGAGGTCACCGACGCGGTGGCCGGTGTGCTGGCCGTGGTCCGCGCATGGCTGGCCGAGCGGCGCTTCGCGGAGTCGCGGCTGGTCGTATTGACGTCGGGTGCGGTGGAGGTGGCCTCGACCGAGGACGGTGCTCGCGAGGTGTCGGGCCTGGTGGGCGCTGGGGTGTGGGGCCTGGTGCGTTCGGCGATCAGTGAGCATCCGGGCCGGTTCGTACTGGCCGACGTCGATGGTGAGGAGGCTTCCTTCCGGGCGCTTGCCGGGGCTCTGGGGGAGGGGCAGTTTGCGGTGCGCGGGGGTGCGGTGTGGTTGCCCCGGCTGGTGCGGATGGCTTCGGGGGGTGTGCTGGTGCCGCCGCCCGGCGCGGATTCGCCGTGGCGGATGGAGGTGGCGGCACAGGGGCAGCTTGATGGCGTGGCTTTGGTGCCGCAGGAGTCGCGGCCGTTGGAGCGCGGTCAGGTGCGGGTTGCTGTACGTGCGGCGGGGGTCAACTTCCGCGATGTGCTGAATGTGCTGGGCATGTATCCGGGTGATGCGGGCCAGATGGGTCTGGAAGGCGCGGGCGTGGTCCTGGAAGTCGGTCCTGGGGTGGCGGACTTCGCTGTGGGTGACCGGGTGATGGGTCTGCTGGATGGGGCGTTTGGTCCGTCGGCGGTGGCGGATGCGCGGATGCTGGCGCGTATGCCGAGTGGTTGGTCGTTCGAGCAGGCGGCGTCGGTGCCGGTGGTGTTCCTGACCGCGTATTACGCGTTGGTGGACCTGGCTGGCCTTCAGGCGGGTGAGTCGGTGTTGATTCATGCCGCTGCTGGTGGTGTGGGTATGGCGGCGGTGCAGTTGGCTCGGCATCTGGGTGCGGAGGTGTTCGCGACGGCGAGTCAGGCCAAGTGGCCCGTGGTGCGTGAGTTCGGGGTCGCCGCCGGTCGTCTGGCTTCTTCCCGCACGACCGAGTTCGAGCAGGTCTTCTCTCGGGCGACTGATGGCGCTGGGGTGCATGTCGTACTGGATTGCCTGGCGGGGGAGTTCGTGGA
>NZ_RIBZ01000162.1:0-13894 GCF_003721215.1 Streptomyces botrytidirepellens | reverse complement strand
GCTGGGGCGGGCGCCGTCACCGTCACCCGCGCTCGTGGAGCCATCACCCGGCAACCGGAGGGAACAGGCCGGGGAGGCTAACGGGCAGGACGTGAACGGACGCCGGGATCATACGAGTTTGCGCCAAGAATCGACGGCGCCGTTTCTCTGGCTTCGAAGTTAGCGCCCAGGGCAGGGGTATTCGGGCAGGCAGGTGTGGTCGTCGTCATCCGGAGTGCGGACGAGATCGTCGCGAACCCACCCGCTCACTCCGGTCTTCTTGATCCGCACCTTGTCCCAGTACGTGCCCTTGGCGTAGGCCGAGTCGATGTGCCTGCAGGACCAGTTCCGGTACGCCACGCCATTGATGGACGAGGAGGAGCTGGGCTTGGAGCGGACGTTGACGGCGCTGGCACTGATGTGGCAGCCACTGGCCGATGTCGCCGCGTTGGCCGAAGCCGCGGCGACGGCCCCGCCAGCTGTGAGCGTCAGAGCCATGGACACGGTTGCGGCCACGCGGGCGGGCATCTTCATGAAGTATCTCCCAATCGAATCGATGCTGTGCAAGGCAGCCTGTGTGCCAACGGGGCCTCAGAACGCGTCCGAGCCTCGGTCGTGCCAGGGCACGGCACCGGAATCTGGAGTGCTGTCCCGGGATGCGGGAGCGACCGACCATGGGAGTACTGGCCGCATTGACGGCCGAGACAAGGGACAGACACACGACGGCGCGGCTTAGCGCCGGGGCGCTCGCCGAGCAGCAGCACGCACAACACGGCGGCCAACAGCGAAACAGTGAAGCGGCCGCCGAGCGGTGCGGCGCCGCTGGCCATCGAGCCCACGACCTCGGTGGAGCTCGCCCTGCGAGCCAGCGAGGCAGTGGGCATGACTCGCCACTGTCAGCGGTGGTGCGAAGGCCGCCGAGGCAACACCCGCAGGACGACCATTGCCTGCCCAGAATCAGGGCGAGCGGGCAGCCATGCCAGCAAACGGCCCCGCCAACAGCGCCAAATGGCGGAGCCGGGGGAAACACGATGCCCGCATGCCGGCTCGACCACCCAGCACCCCTTGGCTGCGCTCAGCCACGCGGTACGCCCACCCGCCCCGAACGCGTGAGCCGCCGGTCACGATAGCGGCCTCAGCATGGTTGGGGACCACTGGGCGGCTGGCGGCCGGCCGCAGCACCCGCGGCCCCCGTCATCCGTCGACAACTACTCACTCGTCTCCCGCACGAGCCTGTGCCACCGGGCACTACGACGCTCCCTGGCTGCACTGCGCCAGGGCGTCCACGACTCCAGTGAGCACGGGCTTCCGAGCCCCCGACCGATCCACACCTTCCCCCACTCCCGAACGAACCGGCACTCAGCTCGGAACTCTGTGGAGAAGGCCAATGGTGATGTCAGCGGCACGGTCCCTGCAGCGGCGGGGAGCGTGAATCTTGGACGTGTAGACCAAGGTCGCCGCCGTCCACGCAGCTGTACTACTACTGCGCCGCCTGTACCGCGCGGCCGGATACGTCACCCTCTCGCCCGAGACAGGGCCGGTCCCTGACCGCGGCTGGCGAGGTACCGGCGACCGTGCCCGGCCGATGGATCTCATAGCTCGCCNCTGACCGCGGCTGGCGAGGTACCGGCGACCGTGCCCGGCCGATGGATCTCATAGCTCGCCAGTCGGCATGCAGCGATCTTCAATGACCGACTGCGGCCACCCGGCGTACCCCGAGCCGACCGAGAGGTGCTTGGCGTCCCGACCCGGAAGCGAAGTCCTGGGCCCGCACGGTCGGTGACGGGCTTCCTCAGCCGTCACCGTGATCGGCGCTCGAGCCACCGTCCGGTAGACACTGCAAAACCAAGCTGGCTCTGTTTAGGCGGCAGAGCAGCGTCTGGCAGCAATTTGGGAGGCAGTGCCCGCGCCGAATGCTCGCGACTTCGGGCAGCAGCTCGGTGGTGACCGGCGGGAAGCCGTGTGCCGTCCGTCCGGAGCCCGGGGCAGAAGCACTGGCTACGGGCGAAGGTGGCAGCCGCCACCGCGCCTTTGCCGGGCGCCGATGGGGCCTCCCGGGGCCACGAACATCTGCTCCCGGAAGTCGTAGACAAAGCCACCAAGCGGCTCTGGAGGCCGAGTGGCTGCCCTTTCAGCCGGATCCTCGATCACTGGGCAACCCGGCAGAGAGGCGCGTGCTGGGTGTTTGCGGACGAGGACCACGGAGTGTACGAGCTGGGGGAGGCATCGTGCAGCTCGGCGCGGGCTTTCCAACGAACCTGTAAGGGAGGGGCCGTGGAGCCAAGCGCGCGGAACAGAAAGGTCGCCTGCTCCTGGAAAAGCACGAAAAGCATGTTGCTGACTTGCACGCCTATGCTTCGGGGCAGTCAGCGCGGTCGAGGTAGATAAGCTTCACTTCACGGACCCCCCAAGCCGCCCACTCCATGGGCAGTACCACACGCATCCGGACCGTCATAGGCCCGAGACGCGGATGCTTAATCGGGACGACATTGCCGTCAGGATGAACGATATCGGTGCTCGGGTTGCTGGCAGCGAAGTGCGAGGGCACATCCTGCTCGTAAGTTTCCGTAAGCTCCGGATGACACTGCGCATCGTGGTAAATCTTCTGGAGTACCGGATGGTCAGGGTGGAGTTGTAGTGCCGTGTCAAGATGAGCGAGCATGGGAATGAGCCAGCTGCGTCGCCAATCCAGCAGTACCTGTGGAGCGGCCGGATGAAAGAGGACGAACCGCATGACGTTCACATGGGGGCTGTCGCGAGGATGGTCTGCCACCTGAGACATGAGCTCACACCAAGCTGGGTTGGATGCAAGCACGTCCCATGCCCCGTCGCTGGTGTGAGCAGGATGGGGTGAATGATCGGCATCAGCTCGGTAATCCTGAAGATAGGCCTGCAACGCATTAGGGTCGGCCCCGTCCAGAGGCTGCATCTGAGAGTCGGGCTTCGTGACCAGCTCGCGCAGGAGGTCACGGAACTGCGGTGTCATTTGCAAGACTGCAGCAACCTTGTCCAGGTTTTCTTCGTGCATTTTTTTTGCGCCCGTTACCCAGTTCTGCACTGTCTTCGGGGCCACGTCGATAAGTTCAGCCAACTTCTGCTGACTCATATTCTGGAGCGCTAGATTCCAGCGAAGGATGCGAGGAACGTCCCATGCGCTCATAACTCCGGTGGTGTCGGTATTGCCGGGTGGGATCCGGCTTCGACTCGTCTTTGGTACTTCCTCTTGTGTCACATCTGCCCCCAGTCGCCGTTTCTCGCCAGCTATGCGCATGCCCGAGAGGGGCCTCGTGCGCGACGGCCCGGGAATCCCCCTTTTGGTCGGAGTTGTCCAGGTGAGCCGCCGCGCGTTCTCGCACGCAGTATATTCCCTCTACAGGAACCTACCTCCGAATTCCCCCTGACAGATCCGCCCGATGTCAACGCAACGCTGAGCACCTTGACTCTGGCGCCGCAAGGCCGACCATGATAGAGGGCGGCAGGTAAGTGTGTAGGCGCACATGAACCTTATGTAGCCGACTATTAGTGAATAGTGAATTTTGGCACTTCACGGAAGAACAGGACAAGGCAGATTCTTCTGGCAATTTCACTCGACTGGTACCTGCCTCTGGACGTCAGGAAAGGAAAGACAGATGCCCCGTAACTCTCGCGAGGATCAGCCCGCCGCCGTCGAGGACGCGGCCGGGGAAGGCCAAGCCACCCCCCTGGCCGAAGAGGCACACCCGATAAGCCCACTCGCCACACCCCAGCAAGTGGACCGCATCATGTCACTGCTCGCCGAGCGCGGACACAACGACGAAGGCAACAACTCCGCCACCGGTCTGATGGGCAGGGCAGGTATCAAGAAGCTCAGCCAAACCGAGGCATCCGCATACATCAACTTCTGGCAGGGCGGTCGCTGGTAAGGCCACGCCGCACTGTCGGCCGCCTGCCTCCGCACGGCCACCCGAACACACCTTCCGCACAGCCACCCGAGCACACCTTCCTCCACCCCGAGCGTCGCGCTCCCACCGCGTCGCAGGAGAGGGCCACCGCCGACGGCGAACGGGCCAAGGCTGGAGCCCTGGTTGGCCAAGGCACGCAACAGGCAGCGCGCCGGTGCCCTGGACAGGCCATGCCGCCGTTGTCGTCTGTCTCTTCGACGGCGATTGAACCGAGGACACCGCCCAATCCGTCTCCCTGGTCCCACCCCGTACCGCGTTCAGGACGCACACGCCTTGAGTTGGCGAGGAGGCTTGGAGGTGGCCGGTCTGGCCGTTCACAACTCCCCGTGACAAGACGGTGTTGCCCCTTGAAGACGAGGACATGCTGCAAGCTGGCGCGCGATGCCCGAGCTCGACCGCGCCAGCGCGGCCCCGGCCCGCACGCCCGCCCCCAGGCCCCACCCGCGGCGCTCGGGCATGACCATCGGGTAGCGCCCCGGCGAACCGCATGAGGTACGGGCCCGCCCGCGCACCACCACGCGCTGACGAAGACCTGCGCATGCACCATCGGCCAAGTCCCGGCCGTGTGGGCTCACCGATCGGCCGGAAGGTGCCCGCCGGGGGGCCGACCCCGACTGCCTCTACAACCTGATCCTGGTCGCCCGTGACGATGCCTGGCACCGTCGCGGCGGCCAACCGCCGTCGGCACTGCCCTGCCCGGACACGGGCGTCGGCCGGACGTCGGGGCGCTGACGGCATCAAACGTCTCGGATAGGTAGACGACGTGTCGCGCCACCCTGACGGGTCGGGACGCTTACCGTTCCCGGGGCGCGGTCCGGCCCGGCTATCTGATGCGCGGTGTCTGCTGCCCTGGATCCTGCTGGTGTACGTGGTGATCGGTGGGTGCCTGCTGCCCGGAAGCCGCGCCCGGCTGGCCGGCCGCCCGTTCCGCAATGCCCTTCTGGAGTCTGGCCCCCATGGCGCGGATATCCGCCTCGCGGCCCGCGTATGGCGAGGCCTCCTCGGTCCGTCGAGGGGCCTGCCCGGGGAGCAGGTCGCCGATGTCACTAAAGCGGGCCCGGTAAGTGAGGCGGCGCATCGCGTGATCGTGGTTGGGGGAGCTGGTGTCCTTTGAGCGTTGCGGTGCGATGGCGGCGTCCACCGGCGGGTCGAAGACGGCGCTGTGGTTGACCGACGGCCGCTGCGAGGCCCGCCAGGACATCCCGGCCAACTGCACCTCGATGCCGGGGGAGTCGATGAAGCGCACCCATGTGGCCTTGACGTCGTGCAGCGGCAGATCCTGGTCACGCAGTGGCAGGACGTGGAAGGTCAGGTGTGTGGCCGGCCGCTGGGGCTCTGTGCTGAGGAGCTGCTCGCGGAAGAGATCCTCGAATGCGGCGTGCTCGGTGGTGTTCCAGGCAGAGTCGTGCGGCAGGTTCCCGTGCCCGATGTGGCTGAGCACGAGTTCGGCCCGCTCCGCGGCGTCGCGACTGCCGTCGTGCACGATGCGGTGCAGCCCGGGCGGAAGGAACAGCCGCATCCCGCCGTACAGCTCATCGAGGCCCGGATCAGGTCCCTGGGCATCGGGCTCGTGGAAGAGGGGGGGCGCACTGGCGTGCCTCGTCCTCCATCGACTCGCCGTACCGGTACACCTCATCTTGGTGACCGTTCACGCCGTGGTACCGGTTCTGATAGGCGTTAGCGTCCTTCTGGTTCACGATGATGAGGGGATCGAAGTAGTAGGCCCACTCGGCCGGGGGGCGGTTGTGCACGTTGCGTTCCGGCGCGGGATCGGTGTACCGGTCCCACCACACTGTCCCCGGGGGATCGCGCCTTCCGTGGTTGATCCAGGCAGTGGGGTAAGCCGCGTAGAGCGCGTCCATCATCACCGAGGCCAGATGCCGTTTTTGGTAGTCGGGCTCCACCTCCAGCCCTGCGACATCAACGGCCTGCCCGTCGGGGTGGACGTAGACGTCCAGGCGACCCGCGTACGAGCCCCCCACCAGCGCCATCACCCGTCGGCCCGACCATGCCCCGCCCCCCTCGATCTTCCAGTCGGTCAACCATAGCGACACGCCCTCGGTGACACCGTCCACCTCCAGCCGCGCCTCGGCCCCCGCCACGGTCGCCTACTCCTGCGGCGCGGGCAGGCCCCAGACCGAGACCACCCGGCAGCTCACCTGGCGAACCTGGGGAAGAGCCCGGAGCGTCTCCGCCACGGACTCCTCCACCGCTTGTGCCGCCTCCGCCCCCGGCAGATGAGGAAAGGCGCCCCTCTCGGTTTCCACAACGACCTGCACCGTGACCGACATGCCGTTTTCGGGCGAGACAGGCCGAGGGTCCGGGTGGGTGACCACCTGCGCCGTGCGAACGACATCCCCTCGGTCGTCGGGTTCTGACGGCATGCCGGAGATGATCTCGGCACCGCTGTTCAGCAGGGCCATCAGTCGGTCGACCTCCACGGGCGACGGCCCGTCGAACCGCACCCGTGTGAAGACCGGACCCGGTGAGGAGGGCTGACAGGGTGCCCGAACCGTACATCACCGCGCCGTCCCGGGCCGCGCGGAGCACACGGCGATCCTCGGCAACAGATACTCTGGCCTCATGGTCATCGTGGACTGGAAATTGGGTACTACGACCGGAACCGTGGACCTGATGAACGTCGACGAAGCGTGGGAGTGGGCCACCCCGCTCGTTGAAGGCTTCGACCCGATAGCCGACGACCTGCACGCACAGACTCCCGAGACACTCGCGACGATCCTCGACTCGAACAGGGAATGGACGTCCCGTCACGGCGACTGCCACCTGACCCTCACCCAGCGGCTCATACAGGTCGAGTGGCAGATTGACGCGACGCGCGGTGACACCACCGTGGCAACCGTGGAGGGCGTGCGGGCCGCGGTTACGCGGGCCTTCCGTAGCACAAAGTTCGCTGTTCCAGGGGCGGCTGAGGACCGTCCTGACGCGCTGCCGGAAGCCCGCATTGAAGCGGAGATTCGGGGGTGCCTTGATTTCTATGGTGCCTGGAACAGCAGCGGCCCGGCATGGGATATCACAGCTCGCTACACCAACTGACCCGGCCCCCTTTGGAATAGGTCGGCCACCCCTGGTGGCGTAGCGCCCTCGTCGAGGACCAAGACAGGGAGGGAACCCATGACTGCCGGTGACCGCGGCGGTGGGCATCAGCGAAGCCGGCCTGTCGCGCTTCCTGCCCGGTACCGCGTGCCGAGCACCGACCGCCCCCGCCCCACGATGTCAAGCGGTACCGCAAAACCAGAGGGCTTGCCGAAGCGGTTGTGATGGACTGGCAGTCGAATGTGGTCGAGGAGGGAAGTACGTGGACCGCTGTCTCGTCCTGGTTGACGCCGGGTACCTACTGGGCGCCGCGGCGACGCTGCTGACGGGCGATGCCGCACGCTCGCGCCTGTCCGTCGACCACGCAGGTCTGATTCAGCAAATCCGCGACCGCGCGCAGACCGAGACCGGCCAGCCGCTGCTGCGGATCTACTGGTTCGACGGGGCACCGTACCGGGTGCCCCAGCCCGAGCACCGGCGCCTGCGGGTGATGCCCCGGGTCACGGTGCGCCTGGGCATGCTCACCCGCATCGACGGCCGCGTCCAGCAAAAGGGGGTCGACGCGGCCATGCACGCCGAGCTGATCGAGCTGGCGCGGAGCAAGGCGGCCAGCGACATCGTGCTGCTCACCGGCGACGGTGACCTTCTACCCGGGGTGATGGCGGCCAAGGAACACGGCGTCGCCATGCACTTGTGGGCCGTGCAGGCCGCCGACGGGGCCTACAACCAGTCCGAGGACCTGGTCGCCGAAGCGGACGAGCGGCAGCTGCTGGACCGCGCCTGGCTCACCCAGGCCATCACCGCAGCCGAGCCGACCCCGCAGGAAGATCCGTTGCAGGCCGCTCCCGAGCCGTTCGCGCCCAGCGGCACACCCCAGGCCCCCCTCCCGACACCCGCCCGCACTCCTACCCCGGACGACCTGGCACGATCCGCGCCATCTGTGACCCTGCGCTGGTCCTCGGACACCGGGCACGTCGCCCCCGACGACGGGATCCCGCTCCTGGCGACCCTCACCACCTCCCGGCAGGTGTGGGTGGACCGTGAGCAGGACCTCTCGGTGGGCGGCGAGCCCCACGAGGTGGGGAAGATCTTCGCTGCCCGCTGGGCCGAACGACTCCCCCACGACCAGAGCGCCGACCTCCTGGACAGGCTGAATCAGGCGCGTCCCCGGATCCCGCGCTCCCTCGACAGCGAATTGCTGCGCTATGCCGCGCGGTTTGGCACCATCGCCAATGACGCACTGGACATCAGTGAAGAGCACCGGAAGTGGCTGCGCGCGGGATTCTGGATCGGCCTCGAGCAGCCGATGGAGGCACTGTCCGCGCCGACGCCGTGAGCGACGGCCTGCCGCAGCAGTCGCCCCAGGGCACGGCTGTGGGCTTCTGCTGGCTAGACGGCGCCGCTGAGGACCGACACTTCGCGCCGGGCCGTCTCGTACGCGATCGGTGAAGGCCGCGGTGGGCATGCGCGGGTCGGCATCGGCTGTGGGAGAGGGCTGGTGTGCCCGGGCGGGCTGACCCGGTCGACGGCGGCGCGCACCCGGCGGGCCATGTCGCCTTGGACTGCCTTGGCGAACGGGGCCGGAACATCGGGGCGGTCCACCCCGCCCACGATGGCTCCCGTTCTGGGTCCCGACCCAGGCGTGGGTCTCCAACTCCGGACGCAGCCGGTCCCATAACCAGGAACGACGAACACCGCGAGCTGCGCACACTCCTGCTACTGCTGGCCATGGTGGAAAGCTTCGCCAGGCCCTTGACGAAGCTGGCGAGCTCGACGCCGCCCGCACCTGAACCTGGACCGCTCCAACCTTGCTCTGCTCGCGCGGACGCCGAGGTTCACGCCCGTGGCCGTCCTCGGCGATCCACGCACCCGGGCAACACGGGGACGTCCGGCTGGCCGCCGGGTTCGGGGTGGCGGTCAAGCAAGACACGAGGCACTGTGAGCGCAAGGGCGCTTCGTGGCCGCCGCCCTGAACAGCGCACTCGCAGGCAGAACGCCCGCTGCTCGGCAGCCGTACCCCGAGCGCCGGTAGCCTTCGGGTGCGGGTCTCGCTCGTCCGCCACCCGGCCACGCCCCGTTCCTGTCTGCCGCGTGAGTGCGAATACGACGTCTCCTCGCTGCCTCACCCTCAGCGGCAACGTTGATGGCCATCGTTTCATTGGCTGGGCCCTGGCCGCCCCGACGGCGAGGAGCGCGTGGGTCGGGGGATGGGCACCTGGAGTGGGACAGAGGCCCGGGGTCACCTTTCTGCGGTGTCCTCCCGTACCTGGGCGCGGGTGAGAATGTCCAGTGGGCGGGGGTTGCCCCGCACGCTGGCGTCACGTGCCGCTGCCCACAATGCCCTTTCCAGGGCCGCCACGGCGCCCCTGTACATGCGCCCTCCGCTGTCCCGGGAGATCTCAGCTTGCTCGTAGGCAGTCAGCAGACGTCGTGTTCCGAACTGGGCGAGGTCGTCCAGCTCGGGCCACGCACCGGCCAGCGCTGCGTCAGTGGAGAGCTGCCCTATCAGCTCCCGCACCACATCGTGACGCTGTTCCCAGCCGTATGGGCGTGGGCGGCACTGCTCCCCTGTCACCACCAGCTCTCTCCAGGTGCCATGTCTCAGCGGGGCCACCGCATTTGTACGCGTGGCGTCCACGCACCTCAGCGGGTTCCGTTCGTGGATCGGTCACAATAACCGTTTCCACGAGCGCATTCCCTGGTCCTGGTGCGGGTGGTCGTTGTAGAGCTCGTGTGAGCTGGCTAGCATCGCCCGGCTCGGCGCTGCCTTCGGGCGGGGGCGCCGCGTCAGCGGTGGATACCCGGAGGCGGACCGCTATCCGGGCCGGTAGGGCGTTGCTGTTGCCGATGGGGATGTGGATTTCGGGTATCAGGAGCATCGCCGTGGTCAGCGTTCTCTCTGCGTGACTGCAGGATCTTTTGGACACGCGCCAACGCTTCCGGGCTCAGGGCGGGAGTGTTGGCCTCGCGGGCTTCGGCGAGTTGGCCTTCGAGGTCAGCTATGCGAGCGCGGGCTCCCCTGAGTTCCGCGCGTAGTCGCTCGGCCTCAGCATCAGAGGAGGTGCCAGTGGCCGCGACCTGCCCGACACCCGGGATGTGCGGGGGCTGAGGCTCGGACATGTCAGGAAGGTCGCGCAGCTCCAGCAGTCTGTCATGGAAGCGCTCTAGCGCTTCTACGTGTTGCCCGGGCTTCTCCCATCCGGCTGGGCCACCTTGCTCCAGGCGCCACAGCAACTGTCCCAACTCGTATTCGATGCGCTGGTCTCGGGGCCAGTCGAGAGTGGTGAGCCGTGCCCCGTAAGCGGAGGCGAGGTTGTTCTGGGCAATTTCCAACATCTTCTGCGGAGGCATGTCGCTGGTCATCATCCGCTGTCCCCGAGGCCGCGGCAGCCGGTCGGCATGCATGGAACGGGTGATTCCTGCCTCGTTCAGCCGATGAGCCAGCGCCTTGTGCCCGGTCTCATCATCCGGATCGAGGGCACGCAACGCGAGAGCTGTCTCTGTGGCCAGTCGGACCGGGTTGTGCGATGTTTCCTCCACGATACTTCCTCCACAAAGGCTGATGAGGGCACGGACAAACTCTCTCACCTTCCATCGGACCACATGCGCCCCCACGGCATTTGACCAGCTTTGTCATCCCGCGCCCGGCGTTCGGCTGTCAGACATTCGGCCTCGCGCGGATCAAGCGCCTGCACTGTGCGTACCCGCTCCACCGTGATGGGCTTCGGCGCAGGCTCCGCATGACGCCTGCCCGCCAGCCGGTCCTGGGCGTGGGCACCCCGCTACCAGGGGTCTGTACCTCATGCATCCCCGGGCCCCGGAGTCCACCGGGCAACTCGACAGCGAGCGGTGGACGATGACGTGCCGAGAACATGCCCGAACCTGCGGCTTTTAGCTGAGGCGACGTCAGCGCCTCCCGGCTGGACCTGGGCCCCACCTCCGTGAGGGAGCAGCCAGAAGAAAGACCCCCGAGCGGGGCCGCCGTGTTACTCGTGTGGCGGCCTGGCTGCGTCGGGCCCCTGCGCGATGCCGAGGGCCTTCGTGATCGCGTCGAAGACCTCGGGGCGCGAGCGGGATGTGTCCATCGGTCGGCCAGGGGAGGTCGACCAGGACCGTCGAGGTCAGCGCGGGGCCGGGCCAGTCCGGGTGCCGGGCGTGTCCAGATCGAACATGTGCACCCGCTGGCCGAAGTGAGCGGCCAGAACCGCGGCCAGCTCACCGGGGGCCGAGGAGGTCTTCCCCTCGCCACCGCGGCGGTAGTGCCCGGCGGCGAAGTTCTCCTCGGTCAGGCGCCGTACGGCCTCCACATCAGGGCGCACCGCGCGCGGCGCGGTCAGGGCGCGTGCCTGCTCGGCGGTCATACCGGTGGCTGCGGTCAGGGCCCGGACGGCGTGGTCGTCCAGGCCGTTGGCGAGTTCGTCCAGGCGCTCGGTGGCGGAGGTGCCGGGCTGGAGGCCGAGCAGTTCCATGGCGCGGTGCCGCTGGAGGCCGACCGCCGCGGCGACCCGGTGGACGTAGCCCTCCAGCCGCTCGGCGGGGCGGGGGAGGGGAGCGCCGGGGATCCGGTCCGGGAGAGCTGGCTGCTGGCCGGAGCGGGCGGCGACGGCCTGACGGGCCTGGTCCAGGGTGATGCCGGGGTGCGCCCTCTTGTACGCGCGCACGGCACGGTCCTGCTCCCGGTTGCGGGAGTTGGTCATGATGTCTCACATCCGTGTCCGGCCTGCTGCCCGACACGCGTCGGCCATCCAGGAGGAGGGCATGACGAAACCGCTCGCGCGAGTCTCAGACTTCTGCGGTCCCCTCCGGCGGTGTGGGCGTCGAGGTAGTGGCCGGGCGCGGCGCGGTTGCCCTTGGTGCACCCACCATCGTAGTGGCCTCGGCAGACGCTCAGGCCGCCGCGCTTCGACCAAGACGCTGCGTCGTCCAGCGGCTCACGCGCCCAGGTCCGCGGGACGTGGGCCGGTCACCAGTCGTCGGGAGTGCTGCCCACCCACCCGATGGGCTGGCCGTCGCTGTTGTGTCCCCAGTGCGGTTCCTCCATCGATGTTTCGTGGCCTTCGTCCAGGACGCAGATCCGCCCCCAACGGCCGTGCTTGCCCGGGCAGATCCGGATGAGTGCGGCCGTGTCGCCGTCGCGTACCGCCTGGTCGTAACGGTCCTGGAAGGGCTGGAGGCGGGCGCGCAGCTCCAGGCCAATCCGCGTCTCCGCCTCCTGGATATGCGCCCTCACACGCTGTACCTGCGGGTCGGCCAGGACGATCGACGTGTGATCCATGCTGCCTGCCCTTCTTTGCGGGTTCGTCCACGCGCCGTTGGATCATTAGCCGATCAGCCGCGACTGGCCGCGGTGCCCCGCCCGCTGGTCCGTGCTCCGGCCTCGAGGCGAACGCGCTGCGCCGCTGCGGCTCCGGTGCGGTGGTCAGGGATTGTCTGCGGGTGGTTCGGGGGCGGGGCGTCCGATCCGGTCGGGCGCGGGTTCGGGCAGGGGCCAGTGGCGGCGGTCCCGCTTGCCGACGATCGCGTCAAGGAGGGTGTCCTCGGACATCTGAAGGGCGGGGGCGCAGCGGATGAGCTGGGAGGGGGAGGCCGGGGCTCCGGCGAGCCATGCGGTGATCATGGGTTCGGGCAGGATCGCGGCCTGGGCGAGCTGGAGCGGGCTCAGACCCAGGTGCGTCATGCGATGGCGCAGGGTGCCGGCGGTCGTCATGTCGCGGGCGAGGACAGTGAGCCGTTCCTCAAGGGTGTCGGCCAGGCCGGGGTCGAGTGGTGCGGGAGGCGTGGTGCCGCGCAGGTTCGCGCCGGGCTGGCGATGGTAGTTGGCCAGGGCGTAGTTGGCGCAGTCCAGAAGCAGGTCGCAGGCCCAGACGCGGGCCTGGTGGTCGGTGCGGTCGGCGCTCAGCCGCCAGGTGCTGTTCAGGCCGCGCAGGCAGAAGTCGGTATCGACCAGCAGCCAGCCGGCGTGGACGGCGGTGGCACGGGGGTTGAGCGGCCAGATGGTCTGCGGCGCGAGGGAGGGGGTGGAGAAGAACAGGGTGAGCAGGCGTTCCAGGGTGGCGGCCATATGGATCGCGGTCGGCTCGTCGAAGAACCGCCGCTGGGCCAGGCCGACAAAGGTCTCGAACTCCTCCCACAGTCCGCCGGGCAGCTCGGTCGCCAGGACCTTGCCTGTTGCGGCGTCCTGATCACCGACAAGGGCCGGGGTACTCGCGAAGAACGCGGCCGGGTCGGCGCCGGAAAGCCGGTCAAGCAGCCAGGGCTCCCACGCGCGCGGTAGGCGGGGCCGGGTGTTGCCGAACGGTGCGAACCAGGCGCGGGGCCGAAGGTCCCCGATGCCCATCTGCAGGTTCGCGGGATGCTCCGGGTCGGTCACGACCGCGCGCAGGTCGCTGTCGTAGTGCATCAGCACGTCGAAGTCCTGGAGGTAGTACTCCAGCACGAGATCGAGGGCGCGGTGCCGGACACTGATCTGGTCCGCGGTGGGCAGGCCCAACTCCTCGGCGTAATCCTCGTCGTCGAGGAGGTCCACGAGCATCTTGGCCTGGCCGACGATCAGATGGAGCGCGAGCTCCTCGGCGGTGCAGCCGGCGTTCGGAGCCCGCCCGGCCCGCAGGTCGTCCGCCAGGTTCTCCACCGCCCCGACCATCGCGAGCCGCCACGCCGCGCTCTGGCCGTCGCACAGCGGCGGCAGGCTCCCCAGGAAGGAGTCGTCGTCGAGCCACGGCTCGTCGTCCTCGTCCTCGGGGCGTTCGAAGACCCGGTCGCCGTAGTGGAGCAGGTCGTGCCAGCCGGCCTCGGCCACCTGGTCGGCGGCGGCGGCCAGCAACTGGCGGGCCAGTGGGGTGAGTACCCCGTCCACGTTGTCGCCGAAGTACCCCCGTCCCGCTTCCTCGCCCGCGTCCGGCTCGTCCTCCTCCAGCACT
>NZ_RIBZ01000172.1:0-62666 GCF_003721215.1 Streptomyces botrytidirepellens | reverse complement strand
GCCCTCGGTCCCGGCCCCCGGACCGGAACTGGGGCGGCCCTCGGGCGCGGGCCCGGCCCCCGACCCGGGCGCGGGCCCGACTCCCGCCCCCGACCCGGGCACGAGCCCGAATCCGCTGCGCGCCTCGAGCGCCTGGCGGTGGAGCCGTTGCAGCTCCTCCCCCGGTTCGATGCCCAGCTCCTCCGCGTACCGCTGCCGGGTGGCGCGGAACAGCGCGAGGGCGTCGGCCCGCCGCCCGGACCGGCACAGCGCCTCCATCAGCAGCGCCACCGAGCGCTCCCGCAGCGGGTGTTCGGCGACCAGCGCGGACAGCTGCGCGACGGCCTCGTGGTGGCGCCCGGCCCGTACGTCGAGCGCGGCGCACTCCTCCACCGCGGCCCGCCGCTCCTCCTCGAGACCGGCCCCGACGGTGTCGGACAGCCAGCCGCCCGCCACATCGGCGAGCGCGGGACCGCGCCACAACTGGAGCGCGGCGCACAGCAGTTCCGCGGCCCGGCCGTCGTTCTCGTTGCGGGCCTCGCGCACCAGGTCCCGGAACCTGTGCAGGTCGACGGCCGTGCGCGGGGTGGTGAGGCAGTAGCCCTTGGCGGAGGTGGTGAGTTCGGTGTCGGGCAGGGCGGCGAGGATGCGGCGCAGCTTGGAGATCTGGACCTGTACGGCGTTGCGCGCCGAGCCCGGCGGGTCCTCGCCCCATATGGCCATGACCAGCCGGTCGACGGAGACCACCCGGCCCGGTTCCATCAGCAGCATCGCCAGAACGGAACGCTGCTGCGCGGCGGTCGGGCCCAGCAGCTGGTCGTCCCGCCATATCCCCACGGGCCCCAAGAGGCGTAACCCGGTCCCGTCCACGCGCTGCCCCCGTCGGTACCAGAGATTCATGTGACAATCCCGCAGCCTACCCACAGGGCCAGGTCAGCGAGGCATCAGCCGTACATCAGCGGCTCGTAGGACGCTGGCGTCATGACCACGGCCGGACACACCCGCCGCAGACCCCGGATAGGCGATCTCGTCTACGACATCGAGCGCGAGACCATCGGCCGCGTCGCGTACATCGACGCCGGTGGCAACATCGCGTGGATCAAGCCCCGGAACGGCGGCCCCGAATGGACCGCGCTCCCGGAACAGCTTCGTCCGGCGGCGGACGGAGAGGGCTGACCCGCCCTTCCCTGTGCCGGTGTCCCGTGTCCTGCCACGGGGGGAGGACGCGGGACACCACTGCTCGAAACACCCCGGACGGAAACACGACCGCGGCCCTGCCCCGATTCAGGAGGGCAGGGCCGCAGGGGCGTGGGGTGTCAGGCAGGCACGTGCTCCTTGGCCGTGTCACCGTCACGCTGCTCGGGGAGCGCCTTGGTGTCGGCGCCCTCGGAGTCGTCGGCGGCCGGGCCGTGGCCGCCGCCGTTCGCCGCGAAGGCCGCGGTGTCGAACGGGAGCCGTCCGGCGAGGACCTCCTTCATCCGGTCCTTGTCGATCTCCTTGGTCCAGGTGCCGACCAGGACGGTGGCGACCGCGTTGCCCGCGAAGTTGGTGAGGGCGCGGGCCTCGCTCATGAAGCGGTCGACGCCGACGACCAGGCCGACACCGCCGACCAGGTCGGGCCGGTGCGACTGGAGACCGCCCGCGAGGGTCGCCATACCGGCGCCGGTGACACCGGCCGCGCCCTTGGAGGCGACGATCATGAACAGCAGCAGGGATATCTGCTCGCCGATCGCGAGCGGCTTGCCCATGGCGTCGGCGATGAACAGCGACGTCATGGTCAGGTAGATCGCGGTGCCGTCCAGGTTGAAGGAGTAGCCGGTCGGCACGGTGATGCCGACGACCGGGCGGCTGACGCCCGCGTGCTCCATCTTGGCGATGAGCAGCGGCAGCGCGGACTCCGAGGAGGACGTCGAGAGGATCAGCAGGAACTCCCGCGCCAGGTACTTCAGCAGCAGGAACAGGTTCACGCCCGCGACCAGCCGCAGAATCGTGCCGAGCACGACGAACACGAAGAGGATGCAGGTGACGTAGAAGCCGATCATGATGACGGCGAGCGCCTTGAGCGCGTCCAGACCGGTCTCGCCGACCACCGCGGCGATCGCGCCGAAGGCGCCCACCGGGGCCAGCCACATGACCATCGACAGCAGCTTGAAGACGAGCTGTTGTATGTGGCCTATGCCGCGCAGCACCGGCTCACCGGACTTGCCCATGGCCTGGAGGCCGAAGCCCACGAGGAGGGCGACGAACAGGGTCTGGAGCACCTGCTCCGAGGTGAACGCGGAGACCAGGGTGGTGGGGATGATGCCCAGCAGGAACTCGGACAGGCCCTCGCTCGCGCCGCTCTCGACCTGGCTCTGGCCCTCCTTCGCCACTTCCTGGCTGAAGTGCAGCCCGCTGCCCGGGTCCAGCATGTTGCCGACGATGAGGCCGACGCCGAGCGCGACGGTCGACATCACCATGAAGTAGCCGAGCGCGAGACCGCCGACCTTGCCGACCTTGGCGGCCTTCCGTACCGATCCGACGCCGAGCACGATCGTGCAGAAGATGATCGGCGAGATCAGCATCTTGATCANAGAAGATGATCGGCGAGATCAGCATCTTGATCAGGTTGACGAAGCCTTCGCCGATGGGCTTCAGCTCTACCGCCGTGTCGGGGGCGACGAAGCCCACGAGGATTCCCAGCGCCACCGCGCCGATCACAGCGAGGTAGAGGTAATGGATCTTTTCCTTCTTCTTCGCCTTCGGCCGCTCCGGTTCCGTACGTCCCGATGCGGGCGGCGTGATCTCCGCAGCCACGGTGCTGCCTCCTTCTCTACGGCCGTCCAACTGTCCCGGCGCTGTACCGTGTGCGGCTCGCACACCGCCTTGAACGGTTCCGGCGACTATGCCCCACGGCTGTGACGGGGGTCACCCTTCCGTTCATTTCGTTCACACAAAGATTCGTGTGCAGACTGATGGACATGCGCATCCCCCACCCGCGGAGCCTGGCCGGGCAGCTCTTCGCGATGCAGGTCGTGCTGGTCGCCGCCCTGGTGGCGGGATGCGCCGTCTTCGCGTACATCACCGACCGCGACCAGGCCACGGTCGCCGCGCGCAGCCAGGCCACGGCCGCCGCCGCTGCCGTCGCCGACTCCCCCTCGGTGGCCGACGCCGTACGGTCCGACGACCCCAGTGCCCGGCTCCAGCCGTATGCGGAGAAGGTGCGCCGGGACACCGGCGTCACCTTCGTGACCATCATGAACCCGCGCGGTATCCGTTGGACACACCCCGATCCGGACAGGATCGGGGAGCGCTATCTCGGCCACATCGAGCCCGCGCTGCGGGGCCGGATCTTCCCCGAGACCTACACCGGCACCCTCGGTGCCTCGGTGCGGGTGATCGCCCCGGTGCGCGACCAGCGGGCCGGGGGCCGGATCACCGCGCTGGTCAGCGCCGGGATCACGGTGGAGACCATCAGCGCCCAGGTGCGGCGCCAGCTCCTCGCGCTGCTCGCCGTCGCGGCCGGGGCGCTCGCCGCCGGGGGCCTGTGCGCGTACGTCATCAACGCCCGGCTGCGCCGCCACACCCACGGCATGAACGCCACCGAGCTGAGCCGCATGCACGACTACCACGAGGCGGCGCTGCACGCGGTGCGCGAGGGGCTGCTGATGCTGGACGGACAGCGGCGGATCGCGCTCATCAACGACGGCGGCCGGGAACTGCTCGGGCTGTCCGAGAACGCGGTCGGTGCCTACGTCTCCGAGCTGGGCCTGCCCAGCCCGCTCACCGGCGCCCTGCTGGCCGCCGAGCCGCGGGTGGACGAACTGCACCTCACCGCGGAGCGGGTCGTCGTGGTCAACACCTCCCCGGTGAGCAGCGGCGAACAGCGCGGCACGGTCGTCACGCTGCGCGACCACACCGAGCTCCAGGCGCTCTCCGGCGAGCTGGACTCGGTACGCGGCTTCGCCGAGGCGCTGCGCTCCCAGGCCCATGAGGCGGCCAACCGGCTGCACGCGGTCGTCTCGCTGATCGAGCTGGGCCGGGAGGACGAGGCTGTCGAGTTCGCGACCGCGGAACTGGAGCTGGCCCAGGCGCTCACCGACCAGGTGGTGGCGGCCGTCGCCGAACCCGTGCTGGCCGCGCTGCTGCTGGGCAAGGCGGCCCAGGCCAGCGAGCGCGGCGTCGAACTCGTCCTCACCCCCGACAGCCGCATCGACGACGGACTGCTGCCGCCCGGTCTCGCCGCCCGCGACCTGGTGACCATCGTCGGCAACCTGGTCGACAACGCGATCGACGCCGCCGCCGAGGGCGTCGGCAGCGGCGCCGCCCGCAGCGCCCGCGTCACGGTCGCCGTCCGCGCGGACGACGGCGAGCTGACCCTGCACATCGCGGACACCGGCGCGGGGCTCGACCCGGCGGCGACCGAGGACGCGTTCCGCCGCGGCTGGTCCACCAAGTCGACGGGCCGCGGGCTGGGGCTGGCCCTGGTCCAGCAGGCCGTACGGCGCAACGCGGGCACCGTGGACGTGGCCGGGGCGCCCGGCTCGGGCGCCGAGTTCACCGTCCGGCTGCCGCTCGCCACGGCGGCCCCCACCTCATGAGCACCCGGGCCGGGCGGGCACCGATGACCACGTCCGACGGATTCACAGGGCCGTAACCCTGGCCACTCTTCATTACGCTCCGTAAATTGGGCCCCCGAGCTTTTTGCCCGGCCCCCCGGCATGCCCCGCCGCACCCCGCCCTGTCCCCGAGAGGAAACCCGACCATGAGCCCGCCGCAGGCGAACTCGGCGACCCCGACCCCGGAGCCGATCCGGGTGCTCGTCGTCGAGGACGACCCCGTCGCGGCGGACGCGCACCGGATGTACGTCGAGCGCGTCCCCGGATTCGCCGTCGTCGGCACCGCGCGCACCGGCGGTGACGCCCAGCGGCTGCTGGAGCGCACCCCCACCGACCTGGTCCTGCTCGACCTCTACCTCCCCGACGGGCACGGCCTCCAGCTGGTGCGGGCGCTGCGCGCGGCCGGGCACGGGGCGGACGTCATCGCCGTCACCTCGGCCCGGGACCTCGCCGTGGTCCGGGACGGGGTCTCGCTCGGGGTCGTCCAGTACGTACTGAAGCCGTTCACCTTCTCCACCCTCCGCGACCGGCTCCAGCGGTACGCCGAGTTCCGGTCGACCGCGGGCGAGGCCAGCGGGCAGGACGAGGTGGACCGGGCGCTGGCCGCCCTGCGCGCGCCGCAGCCCGCCTCGATGCCCAAGGGGCTCACCCAGGCCACCCTCCAGGCGGTCACCGAGGCGCTGCGCGGCGCCGAGGACGGCGTCTCGGCGGCGGCGACGGCGGAGGCGGTCGGGATCTCACGGATCACCGCGCGCCGCTATCTGGAACACCTGGTGGAGGCGGGCCGCGCCGACCGTGCGCCGCATTACGGGGCGATCGGCCGCCCGGAGCTGGTCTACCGCTGGGTCAGCGAGCGCTGACCGCCTGCCTCGGCGAGCATGGGGCAACCCTGCCGGGCGATCATTAGGAAAGTTTCCTATCCGATGTCTTGTCGCGGTCATGACGGCTCGCTAGCGTTCAGCCGCACCCCTCCCCTCACCCCCAGGAGGACGTCCGTCATGCATCAGCTCCCCCGGCGCCGCCACAGACGCACCCTGGCCGCGGCCACCGGACTGGTCGCCCTGCTCACCACGGGCGCGGTCACCACCGCCCAGGCCACCCCCTCGCCCCACACCACGGCGGCCGCGGCCATCGGCCAGACCGGGCCGTACCTCTACCTCGGCTGGGGCAGTCCGCCCAAGGCCACGGACGTGATGTCGGCGACCGGCACGAGTCAGTTCACGATGGCGTTCATGCTCTCCGACGGCGGCTGCACGCCGAAGTGGGACGGCTCCCGCGCCCTCACCGGTGGCACCGACCAGTCGACCATCAACGCCATCCGCGCGGCCGGTGGCGACGTCACCGTCTCCTTCGGCGGCTGGAGCGGCAACAAGCTCGGCGAGAAGTGCTCTTCGGCCTCCGCGCTCGCCGCCGCGTACCAGAAGGTCATCGACGCGTACCGGCTCAAGGCGATCGACATCGACATCGAAGCGAGCGAGTTCGAGAACGCGACGGTCCGGCAGCGGGTGATCGACGCGCTGAAGACCGTCAAGCAGAAGAACAGCGGCCTCAAGGTCTACGTCACCTTCGGCACCACCACGACCGGGCCCGACGCCAACGGCACGGACCTGGTCAAACGCGGCGCCAAGGCCGGGCTCGACGTGGACGGCTGGGCGGTCATGCCGTTCGACTTCGGACAGGGCTCCGTCGACATGGCGGCGGCAACCAAGTCGGCCGTCGACGGCCTGAAGAACACCGTCGCGAGCGCGTACGGCCTCTCCTCGGACGCCGCCTACCGCAAGGTCGGCTTCTCCTCGATGAACGGCAAGACGGACGTCGCGGGCGAGACGGTGACCCTGGCGAACTTCAACTCCATGATCTCGTACGCCAAGAGCCACCACCTGGCCCGGGTCAGCTTCTGGTCCCTCAACCGCGACCGCAAGTGCGGCTCCGGCACGGACGCGGACGCGTGCAGCGGCATCAACCAGGGGACGTACGACTTCACCAGGGCACTCGCGGGCTACACGGGCTGAACTTCCCTCCATGGAACCCGCATTCGAGCGCCCGGCACGCCAACCACATCCCGGTTCACGGGGATTGACCTTGCGTTGAAGGCGACCTTACGGTCGGCCCGCAGGCCATAGAGGCCGGCAAGGAGGTCGTGCCGTGCGCCCCACCACCGCCCCACTGATCCTCACCGCCGCCGCCCTCGTCGCCACCGCCGGGCTCACCGCCTGCGGTGGCGGCTCGGGCAGCGATCCGGACACCGTCAAGGTCGCGTACAACCGCAGCACCGACAACAAGATCCGTTTCAAGGACAACCACCTCGCCGCGGTGAAGAAGCAGTTCGAGAAGGCGAACCCCGGCAAGAAGGTCAAGCTGCTCCCGATCCAGGCGCAGGACAACGACTACGCCACCAAGGTCCAGCAGATGATGCGGTCCCCGAAGACCGCCCCCGACCTGGTCTACGAGGACACCTTCCGGATCAACGCGGACATCAAGGCGGGCTATCTGCGGCCGCTGGACGACTACCTGGCCAAGTGGAAGAGCTGGGACCAGTTCGTCGACACGGCGAAGACGGCGGCCAAGGCGGAGGACGGCAAGACGTACGGCGTCCCGGACGGCACCGACACCCGCGGGCTGTGGTTCAACAAGGACATCTTCGCGAAGGCCGGGCTGCCCGCCGACTGGGCGCCGAAGAACTGGGACGACATCCTGGAGGCCGCCCGCGCCGTCAAGAAGAAGGTCCCCGGCGTCACCCCGCTCAACGTGTACACCGGCAAGGCCCCGGGCGAGACGTCCGTCATGCAGGGCTTCGAGATGCTGCTGTACGGGACGGGGGCGGCGGGCGACGAGCCGCTCTACAACCCGAAGACGAAGAAGTGGGTCACCGGCGGCAAGGGCTTCCGGGACTCGCTGGCGTTCCTGAAGACCGTGTACGGCGAGAAGCTCGGCCCGGACATCTCCGACGCCCTCGACCCCAACGTCGGCACCACCGTCTTCAGCGAATGGCTCCCCGAAGGCAAGCTCGCCATCGCCCTCGACGGCTCCTGGCTCGGCCAGAACTGGTTGAAGACCGGCGGCAAGCCGTGGCCCGAGTGGTCGAAGACCCTCGGCCAGGCGCCGATGCCCACCCAGCATGGCCAGGCGCCAGGCAAGGTCAGCATGTCCGGCGGCTGGACCTTGGCGATCAGCGCGAAGTCCAAGAAACCCGATCTGGCCTGGAAGTTCATCGAGCAGTTCCAGACCAAGGAGAACGCGGTCCGGTGGGACATCATCAACGCCCAGATCGCCGTCCGGAAGGACGTCGCGCAGGACCCGGAATACCTCTCCTCCATGCCCGGCATCCGCTTCTTCACCGGCCTGGTGAAGTACACCCACTACCGCCCGGCGCTCCCCGTCTACCCGCAAGTGTCCTCGGCCATCGGCGAGGCCATGGAGGCGGCGACCGCGGGTGACTCCTCGCCGGGCGGCGCCGCGAAGGCGTACGACGAGCAGTTGAAGTCCGTCACCGACGGCGCCGTGGGCGGATGACCACCGCGGCCAAGGCCCCGGTGGCGGTCTCCCCCGTACGCCGGCGCCGCCCCCTGCGCTGGCTCCCGCTCGCCCCGGCCACCGTCCTGCTGCTGCTCTTCCTCGGCGGGCCCATCGCGTACTGCTGCTACATCGCGTTCACCAACATGCAGCTGACCGGCACCTCCACCACGGAGTTCACCGGCCTCGCCAACTTCCGCCGCGCCTTCGGGGACGACGACTTCCGCAACGCGGTCGTCCTCACCCTCGTCTTCACGGTCGTCTCCTCCCTGCTCGGCCAGAACACCCTGGGCCTGGCCCTGGCCGCCCTGATGCGGCGCGCGTCCAAGCCGGTGCGCACGCTGATCGGGGCGATCGTGGTCGCGGCCTGGGTCGTCCCCGAGATCGTCGCGGGCTTCCTGCTGTACGCCTTCTTCCGCCGCGAGGGCACGCTCAACGCCCTGCTGGACGGGCTGGGCCTGCCGTCCCAGAACTGGCTGTACACCCTGCCCATCCTCGCCGTGTCGTTCGCCAACGTCTGGCGCGGTACGGCCTTCTCGATGCTCGTGTACTCCGCCGCCCTGGCGGAGATCCCCCAGGAGATCACCGAGGCGGCGGAGGTCGACGGCGCGGGCGGTCTCCGCCGCTCCTGGCACGTCACCCTGCCGATGATCCGCCGCTCCATCGGCACCAATCTGATGCTCAACACCTTGCAGACGCTGTCGGTGTTCGGCCTCATCTGGGCCATGACCCGCGGCGGCCCCGGCAACCGCAGCCAGACGCTGCCGGTGTTCATGTACGACCAGGCGTTCAACAAGTCCCTGATCGGCTACGGCACGGCGGTGGCACTGTTGTTGCTGCTGGTGGGGGCGGCGTTCTCGGTGGTGTATCTGCGACTGATGCGCGAGGAGGTCTGAGCCCGCTGTCGGTGGTGGCGGGGCCCTCCGTCCGTACGCCCGACCCGGACCCGGGGGCCGCGAGCGCGGCCCCCGCCAGCACCGCCGAGATCAGCAGGGTGCACACCGCCGCCGTGGCGGTCTTCGACGGCCTCTTCAACGGCATCGCGTCAGCCCGCCTGGTGTTCCGCGGGCATCTGCTTGTTGCCGTCGACGACCGCGCGCTGCGTGATGGCGCTGGTGAAGGTGACGGTGCCGACCTTGAACAGCCCGCGCGCGTAAGTGTCGAACAACTCCGCGAAGGCGTCGGGATCCCCGGCCCGTACCCGGGTTCGCGTATCTGTGGTCACACTCTCAACTGACCGCCGGGGCGGGTGAGTTCCGGTGACGCGCGTCACAGCGGGAATCAGCGGGCCTGGCCTGCGATCCGGTCGAGCCACTCCCGCATGAGGGCGCTTTCGGACACGGTCAGGGCGTCGGTCCGCGGCAGTGCGGCGCGGAGGGTGACGGCGGCCGCGGCGGGTCCGGGTTCGGGGGCGGCGGGGGCGTCGGTGGTGATCGCCGCGAGGACGGCTTCGCGGGCGGCGTGGGACAGCTCCGGGTCGCGGCGCTCCTCGGGCGTGGCGATGAGCGAGAGCGTCGTACCGGATCCGGCGGCGTGCACGAGGGCCGCGGCCCGGTCCTCGGGGACGCGCAGCCTGCCCGCCTCCGCGATGCGCCGGATGTGCCCGGCGAGCACGTCGAAGGCGTCGAGGGCCGCGGGCGACGACGCCCCGGGCCGCTGCTGGCCGTACATCAGCAGGTACAGCTCCGGGTTGGCCAGGCCGAGGCCGACGTGCAGATCCCATCCGGCGCGGAGGTCCGCGACCGGGTCGTCGGTGGGCTCCGCGGCGGTCTTGTCGGCCAGGTACGCCGCGAAGCCATGGGCGACGACGGCGTCGAGCAGCCCCTGCTTGTCGCCGAAGAGCCGGTAGATGGTCGGTGGCTGCACCCCGGCCGCGGCGCTCACCGCCCGGGTCGACACCGCGTCGGTCCCGCCCTCGGCCAGTAGCCGGGCGGCCGCCGCGACGATGCGCTCCCGGTGCCCGTTCGCTGCGGTGACGTCGTCGTCCATGTTTCCAACGATAACAGGATCGCGTTACCGTTTGTTCGTTTCCGGTGATACGCTCCACGCGTTATCGCTGGAAACACCCTCTGGACCGGGGAGAACCTCATGATCATCGTCACCGGAGCCAACGGCAGGCTCGGCCGGGCGATCACCGAACGGCTGCTGGAACGCGTCCCCGCCGAGGAGATCGGCGTCAGCGTGCGCGACGTGGAGAAGGCGCGCGACCTCGGCGCCCGGGGCATACGCGTCCGCCGGGGCGACTTCGCCGACCCGTCGAGCCTCGCCCACGCCTTCGAGGGCGCCTCGCAGGTCCTGATCGTCTCCACGGACACCACCGGCGAGACGGCCTTCAGCGCGCACCGCACGGCCGTTGACGCCGCAGCGGCGGCCGGAGCGGGCCGCATCGTCTACACCAGCCATATGGGCGCGCACCCTGCCTCCGCCTTCGCCCCGATGCCCGACCACGCCGCCACCGAAGCCGCGCTGCGCGCGTCCGGCATCCCCTTCACCGCGCTGCGCAACGGGTTCTACGCCTCGTCGGCCGTGATGCTGCTCGGCGCCGCGCTCGACACGGGCGAACTGATCGCACCCGAGGACGGGCCGGTCGCCTGGACCGACCACGCCGACCTCGCCGACGCGGCGGTGCTCGCCCTCACCACGGGCGGCGACGACCTCGACGGACAGACCCCCGCGCTCACCGGCCCCGAAGCGATCGACCTGGCCGGTGTCGCGGCGCTCGCCACGCGACTGACGGGCCGCCCGGTCCGCAGAGTCGTCGTCTCCGACGCCGAATACCGCGCGCACCTGCTGGGCCACGGCCTGCCGGAGGCTCGGGCCGACCTGCTCGTCGGCCTGTTCGCGGCGAGCCGCCGGGGCGACTTCGCCCCGGCCGACCCCACGCTCGCCCGCCTGCTCGGACGGCCCACGGTGACACTGGCGGACGTACTGAAGGCGAACCTCGGCCGCGCCCTGGCCAACGACTGACGTTCCGGCCCGGAAATTCAAACCCGGAGTGCACGGCATGGACATAAGATCGGCGCCATGGCGACGCGGCTTGTACAGATTGCGATGAAGGCTCAGGATGACTCCGCCCTCGGCCGGTTCTGGGCGGAGGCGCTCGGCTGGGGTATTGCCAGCGAGGAACCCGGCGTGACCAATCTGGAACCCGAAGGCGTCACCTATCCCGACCCCAGCGCCATCTACATCGACATTCTTGCCGTCCCGGACCCCAAGACGGTGAAGAACCGCGTGCACGTCGACCTCGCCACCACCTCCACGGCCCATCAGGCGGACCTGGTCACGCGCCTCCAGGCGCTCGGCGCGACGCCCGCCGACGTGGGCCAGGGCGATGTCCCGTGGACGGTCCTCGCCGACCCGGAGGGCAACGAGTTCTGCGTACTGGAGCCTCGGGAGATCTACCGGGACACCGGGCCGATGGCCGCGGTGGTGGTCGACTGCGCCGATCCGCGGGCCATGGCCCGGTTCTGGGGCGAGGCGATGGACTGGACCGTGCACAAGGTGACCGACGATCAGGCGGTGCTGCGCTCCGCCGAGGGTGTCGGCCCGTATCTCGAGTTCCTCCGCACACCCGACGAGAAGACCGGGTGGAACCGCGTCCATCTCGACCTCCGGCCGTACCCCGGTGACGATCAGGCGGCGGAAGTGGCCCGGCTGCGGGGCTTCGGCGCCACCGACCTCGACATCGGCCAGGGCGACGTGCCGTGGACGGTCCTCGCCGACCCGGAGGGCAACGAGTTCTGCGTCCTCACCCCGCTCTGACGCCGTGCGGCGGCCCGCGCGCGATCAGTCCGGGAAGACGGGCGTCCCGTCCGCCTCGGCGAGGTAGGGGCGTACGGGAGGCTCGACGCCCAGGGCGTCCCAGAGCGCGTAGGCCGCCGCGTACTTGACGTCGCCGGGGCCGGTGTCCACGAGGTAGTCCATGATCTCGGTGATGGTGACGTGGAGCGGCGGCACCGGGTCGGTGAGCCGTTCCACGGCGTACCGGACCCCGTCGACCGCCTCCTGACGTAGGCCGCCATCGTTGGCGTACGGCAGGGCGTCCGGCCCGTAGACGGTCCGGAGCCAGCCGTACGGATCGTCCCCGATCTCGACGGTCGTCTCCCCCACCGCCGGTACGACCCGGACCGTCACCCGCGCGAAACGGTGCCATCGGGCGGTGTGGCGCCGGAGCCAGTGGGAGCCCTCCGAGGGTTGGACGCGCAGGTCCCGTACGTACCAGTCGAGCCGTGTCCCGTCCCCGCCGCGCGTGTGCCCGCCGGGGGTGAACCCCGCCCGCCGGGCGACCGCGGCGGATGCGGTGTTCTCCGGCTCCACCCGGATCACCGCCTCCTCCCCACCCTCGTGTGCCGCGTATTGGGTGGCCAGGAAGACGGCGCGGGTGGCCAGGCCGCGTCCCCGCCAGGACGGGTAGAGGCCGTACGCGATGTTCACCTGGCCGGGCGCCAAGCCCTCGGCGGTGAACCGCAGGTCGATCGTCCCCGCGAGTGCCGCGTCTGCGTTTGCGCGGATGCCGAAGGCGCGGAGTGGTCCGGCCGTGTCCCACTGTTCCCGGCAGTGCCGGAAGTACGTTGCGACGCCCTGGGGTGTGCCGGGGCCACCGCTGAGCCAGCGCACCAGCGCCTCGTCCTCCCCCGCGAGGTGCGCCTCCGCGTCCTCCAGGTGCAGCGGGGACAGCGTGACGATCCCGTCGGACAGCTTCACTTCCTGCATCCGGCGATTCTTGACGCCTGCGCGGCGCCGCGCCATCGGATTCCGGGGCGGGACCGGTCCCGGCGGGCTCGCGGTACACCCGGTTTATCGCCGAATGAGCGATTCACGCAACCGGAAGGACGTCAGACATGCGCGCTCGCAAGACTCTCCTCGGAGCCCTCGCCGCGGCCGGGCTCACCGGAGCCATGCTCACCACGGTGCCCCCGGCGCAGGCCGCCGAAGGCTGCAACACCAACAACGCCCGGACGGTCGCGTCCGCCTCGACCCACTCCCGCGGCATCGAACTGCGCTACAACGGCACCTGCGCCTGGGGCCGGATCTTCGGCTCCCCCGGCGACCTGGTGTGGGTAGACCGCAGCTTCGACGGCGGCCGGACCTGGACGCAGCTCAGCGTCACCAAAATCAACACGGGCGGCAGCAACCACACCGACGCGTTCAACAACAAGGGCAACCTGATGCGGGCCTGCGGTAAGGCAAGCAACTATCCGGATGTCGCCTGCACCAGGTGGTGGTGACCTGACACCCATATGTGGCCCGTGGCATCTGCCGGAGCAGACGCCACGGGCCTTGCGCGCCCACCCTTGAGCTTGCTTCTTCACCCGACTCACCGGTTGGCCGTGAAGAGTTCGCCTACAGGGACCTGATCGGCCAGGTGCGGCGGTCCTAGGTTCTTCCCCGTGACCAGTCGGCGTCGCTCAATCAGCCATCCATCGACCTTCTTTGATGAAGGAGTAGCTGTGGAACGTCGCGTCTTCCTGCGCGGAGCAGTCATCGGAGCGTCCGCCGCCGCCTTTGGCGGCACCCTCATGCGCGGCGCCGCCTACGCGGCCCCGGCCCAGAAGGGCCCGGGCCCGTACAGTGCTCTGCTCGCCGCCGACGCCAACGGCATCGCGCTGCCCAGCGGCTTCACCAGCCGGGTGATCGCCCGGTCCGGCCAGACGGTGCCGGGCACCTCGTACGCCTGGCACAGCGCCCCCGACGGCGGCGCCTGCTTCGCCGACGGCACGGGCTGGATCTACGTCTCCAACTCGGAGATCAACCCCAGTGGCGGCGCGAGCGCCGTCACGTTCAACTCCTCGGGCACCATCACCGACGCCTACCGCGTCCTGTCCAACACCCGGCAGAACTGCGCGGGCGGCGCCACCCCGTGGAACACCTGGCTGTCCTGCGAGGAGGTGTCCCTCGGCTACGTCTACGAGACCGACCCGTGGGGCGTGAACGCCGCCGTCCGCCGCGACGCCCTGGGCAAGTTCAAGCACGAGGCGGCCGCCGCCGACCCGGTGCGCCGGGTGATCTACCTGACCGAGGACGAGACGGACGGCTGCTTCTACCGGTTCATCCCGACCACCTGGGGCAACCTGTCCTCCGGCCAACTCCAGGTGCTGGTCGCCGGCACCGCCACCTCCGGGTCGTTCAGCTGGGCGAACGTGCCCGACCCCGACGGCTCGCCCACCGCCACCCGCGACCAGGTCCCGGCCGCCAAGATCTTCAACGGCGGCGAGGGCTGCCACTACGCCAACGACACCGTCTGGTTCACCACCAAGGGCGACAACCGCGTCTGGCAGCTCAACCTGGCCAACAGCACCTACGAACTCGCCTACGACGACAGCCCGGTCAACCCTGGCCCCGCCCCGCTGACCGGCGTCGACAACGTCACCGGCTCCTCCTCCGGCGACCTGTTCATCGCCGAGGACGGCGGCAACATGGAGATCTGCGTCATCACCCCGGACGACATCGTCGCGCCGTTCCTGCGCATCTCCGGCCAGTCGGGCTCGGAGATCACCGGCCCGGCCTTCTCCCCCGACGGCAAGCGGCTGTACTTCTCCAGCCAGCGCGGTACGACGGGCAGCTCCTCGGGTGGCATCACCTACGAGGTCACCGGGCCGTTCCGCGCCACGGCCTGACCGCGACCCGGTGATGGTCGGGCGGCGCGGCCCGTGCCGCCCGACCATCACCGGCCCCATGAGCGGGGCCGGACGCCCGGCCCGGTTTCCGTTCGCTCACGCCCGGATCCGCCCGCCGACGAGGGCGTCCCGGAAGTCCGCCCAGGCGGCGGGGGCCAGGCGGAGTATCGGGCCGCCGGGGTGCTTGGAGTCGCGTATCGCCACGGCATCGGGCACGTTCGTGGCCACCTCAACGCACTCGTGCTCCGGGTCGCTGTAGCTCGACTTGCGATAGGTGAAATCAGGCATCGTCACAGTTCTCCGCTGAGGCGACTGATGAGTTCCAGGGAATCGTGCTCGTTGAGAGCCCGCCTGGCGATTCTCTCGAACAACTCATCGTGTTGCGCCGCCGCCTCCCCGCCTTCGATCCAGAGCTGGCTGAAGGGGACCTCCATGTAAACCACGTCCATGGCGCCGGGCTCGCCGAACGAGATGACGTTGAACGTGCAGTTCATCCCGTGGCTGGCCCCCGCATCGAACGGCAGCACACGCAGACTGACATTGCCCTTCTCGGCCACGGCGACCAGGTGATCCAACTGCGCGCGCATCACGTCCGCACCGCCGATGAGGTTCCGCAGCGCAGCCTCGTACATCACCGCGCGCAGCGATAGCTGCGGGGTGTCGTCGAGCCGCCGTTGGCGCGCGAGTCGTGCCTCAACGAACTGCTCGTCGTCACCGCTGTCCCCCGTGCGTGCATCCTGCCGCAGCGCACGGATGTACTCGGGTGTCTGTAGCAGCCCCGGGACGAAGGAGAGTTGCCAAGACCTGATGACCGTCGCAACGCTCTCCAGCGTCACGTACTCGTGCATAGCGCCGACGCCGGGAAACTCGTTCCACCAGCCCTTGGCCTTGCGACGCTCGCGGTCCACCCGCGCCAGCTCCAGCAGCCCGCCCACGACCGCCGGGTCGCTCACGCCGTACAACTCGCACAACGCGCGGATGTCCGGGTCCCGCACGGGCACCCAGCCGCCCTCCATCTTCGCGACCTTGGTCGTGGACCCGGTGAGGGCCTTGGCGGCGTGTGTCTGCGTCAGGCCCGCCGCCGCGCGGAGCCTCGTCAGCTCCCCGCCCAGCCTGCGTCCCAGAACGGTCGAGGTGCTGTTGCCCTGCATGGGCTGACTCGTCGTCACGCGCACAGTCTGGCCGCCTCCAACGGCCGCCGCAAACCAGATCGGGGGAATTCCTCCAAGAGGAACTTGTGTCGATCTCGCCGTCAGGGCTACCTTCCGTGACGAACCGCTCGCACAGGGGCACCAGTTGGCGGATCCGCTCCGCCCTGCCCGCACGGAGGTACGCGATGCCGATCGCACCCCAAGACCCCGTCGTCCACGAGGACCGCATCGACTACGTCCCGACGCCGATAAACGTGACCCGCGCCCGGCGGCACGCTGCACGGATGGTCGCGGAGTGGGGCCACCCCGCCCTGGCGGACGACGCCGCGCTCATCGTCTCCGAGCTGGCGGGCAACGCCGTACGGCACGGCCGCGTCGCCGGGCGACTGTTCCGCGTCTACCTCACCCTCACCAAGACCAGCCTGCGCATCGCCGTCGCCGACCCCAGGGGCGAACGCCTGCCCCAGCCCCGGCAGCCGTCGCCCGACGACAAACACGGCCGCGGCCTGCTCATCGTCCGCGCGCTCGCCACGCGTTGGGGCGTACGGGAGCGCACCGTCGGCAAGGAGATCTGGGCCGAACTCGACCTGGCCACGCCATGACCGCGGTGTCTCACCCGCCTGCTTGAATCCTGCGCATGGACCCGAACGCCACGCTCACCGCCCTGCGCGACTTCTGCGCCGAACGTCTCGGCGCGGACCTCGCGGACCGCTTCGTCCGCCTCGCCCGGCCAGGCTTCGCGCTCACCGAAGCCGAACCGGGTGAGGCCGCGGGCCACAGCCGGTTCGGTGGGCGGGCGATGCTCGAACCCAGCACGCCCTGGCCGACCTGCGACGGCCTCCCGCTGAGCCTGCTCGCCGTCCTCGACACCGACGCCCTGGCGCCTTGGCTGGACGGCGTACTCCCGGCCGGGACGGGCCTGCTCAACTTCTTCTCCCTCGACAGCGACTCCGAGGACGCCGACCCGGCCGCCATGGAGCTGTCGCTGACGTACGACTTCATGGACCCGCAGGTGGGGCGGGTGATCGCGGCCCGCTCCGCGCACGCCGTCGAGACGGCCCCGCCTGCCCGGGCGAGCGTCTTCGATCCGGTGCCGTGGGCGGCGTCGCCCGGGTTCGCCTTCCCCGACACCTATGACCCCGCCTGGAAGACCCTCGACCTGGGGCCGGACGCCGACGACATGGCCCGGGCCATGCCCGACACGTACATCCACGGCCTGTTGACCGACTGGTCGGAGCGGCCGGGCGCGCTGGACTCCGAGGACATCGCCTTCGGCCGACCCGAGTTCCCGACGGGAAGCGCCCCGATGCTGTCGAACGGCGACGACCCGAACCTCTACCACCACCTGCTCCAACTGTCCGGGCAGGGCGAGTGGTACCTCGGCGGCGACGGCGGCTGGATGCACTGGTCGATCCCCACCGAGGCGCTGCGGGCCGGAGACTTCACCCGGGCGATCCCGACCCCCGACATCTGGTGACAGCTCCCTCATAGGCCATCCACAGCCGACAGCGGAATGGCCTATACCTCCGTCACCGGCGGCTGAAAGCAGGCTTGTTGCACGTCAGCGCCCGGTTAAGCATGGTGCCTCTGATACTCAGTAGGCATTTCGAGATACAAGGGGGATATATGACTCGAAAGATTCTGAAGGCGGGCGTCGCCGGTCTGCTCGCACTCGGTGCCGTGGCGGCCACCCAGGCCACTGCCCAGGCCGACGACGGGGAGCCCAAGCTCAGCTACGTCCTCAGACAGCAGAGCGTCCAGAGCCCGTACACCGGGGTGGACATCTACTACGGCGGCGTCTACGCCGGGACGGGCATCTGGAGCCAGAACCCGGGCGGGGACATCAACGGGGACGGCAACACCGACCCCGGTGACGCCCTCATCGCCTACGACGGCGCCGGCGATGGTCTGGGCGTCGAGGCCCGCCTCGACACCGGCCGCGTGGCCTCGACTCGCGGTCACGGCGCGCCCTACTGGAGCCCCTGGAAAACCGGCAACCTGGGCGAGGACTCCAAGCACTCCATGAAGGTCTGCGTGGTCAAGGGCGACTGGGAATCCTGCCTCTCCCCGGTCACCGTCTACGCGTAGTCCCGGCGTCACCCGGGCCGGCACCAACGCCCCTCCGCTTCTCCGATGACGGGAAGCGGAGGGGCGCGCTACGACGGCTCAGCGTTCTTGGGCGCGGCGGGGGGATAACCCCCGGTGATCCGGCGGGCTGGCCGGATCCCCTTGTGATCTCCCGCGGAGAAGGATGAGCAGCATCGCCATCCGCAACCGGGCGAGAGCTGTGAGGGAGAACGACTGTGTCGGCATACAGGGCATCGAGCCGCCGGATCCTGCGTGGGGCACTCACGCTGACGTTGGTGACCGGCATCAGCGGGTTACTCGTCGGCTGCTCGGAAGCGGACTCGGGCACGACGACGGTGACGGCAGCGGCCGACGGACAGCTGGCGGAACTCGCGCAAACCGCGGCGGACACGGGCTCCTTGGGCGTGATCGTCCGGGTGGACCGGGGCCGCGGGAAGCCCGTGGAGATCGCCCGTCAGACCGCCTGGACCAAGGCCGATCACCGTCTGGCCGTGAACGACCGGTTCAGGATGGCGTCCAACACCAAGACGGTCGTCGCGACCCTCATCCTCCAGTTGGTCGCCGAGCACCGGGTCGATCTGGCCGACCCGGTGGAGCGGTGGCTGCCGGGGGTGGTCGAGGGTGGGCAGGACATCACCGTGAAGATGCTCCTCAACCACACCAGCGGACTGGGCGACTATCTGCTGACACCGGAATTCCTGCCCACCCTGACCGGGCAGGAGCGGCGCACCTGGCGGCCCGAGGAACTCCTCGCGATCACCCCTCCGCAGGATCCCCCGGCCGCTCCCGGCGAGAAGTACTCCTACAGCAACGCCAACTACGCGGCCCTCGGCCTGATCCTGGAGAAGGCCACCGGGAAGGGCCTGGCCCGCCTGATCGAGCAGAGGATCACCGGGCCGCTGGGAATGAACGACTCCTTCCTGGCCACGAACGCCGACTTCGGCTCCGGGAAGAAGCACGCCACCGGCTACGAGCCGGACTCCGCACGCCTCCGGCGCATCCTCGCCCCGACGGTGGAACTGCCCGAGGGCACCGGGTTCGCGGGGCCCGGGCGTCCGCACGACAACGTCGACACCACGGACGTCGACCCGAGCTGGGCGTGGGCGGCGGGCGGCATGGTCTCCACGGCGCGGGACTGGCAGCGGTTCCAGACGGCGTTGATGTCCGGCAAGCTGCTGCCCGAGGCGCAGATGGAGCAGATGCGGACGATGGTCACCGCGCCCGAGGAGCGCGGCGCCTACGGACTGGGCCTGATGAAGGTGGACACTCCCTGCGGCACCGTCTGGGGCCACACCGGTGGTCAGCCCGGCTACTCCGGTGAGGTCTACACCGACGGCAGCGGCCGCCGCAGTGTCGCGGTCCTGACCATCACCAACTTCGGGGTCAAGGAGGCGAAGGCCGCGACCACCAACAAGGCCCTGGTGGACACCGCGGTCTGCACCATGCTGGGCAAGCCCCTGCCCGCCACCCCGGCCGGCTGAGGCGTGGCCATGCCCTCAGCCTGAGCGCGGGTCACCGGCGGGTGGACCACGTGACCGTCACGCCGTTGTCGAACAGCTCCCGGTCGGTCACCCGGAAGACGGTGGGGTTGAACGCGCCGTGGAAGGCGGGAATTCCGGCTCCGGCGACCACCGGGTAGCTCTTGACGATCAGGCGGTCGATCTCGGGCAGCAGCGTCCCCGCGAGTCGGCCGCCGCCGCAGAGCCAGATGTCCTGGCCCTCCTCCCGCTTGAGGTCGCGGACCAGGGCGAGGGGGTCGCCGTCGACCACCGTGACGTCCGGGGCGGGCGCTGCGCCGAGGGTGGTGGAGACGACGTACTGGCGCAGGTGGGCGTACGGGCTCGCGATGCCCGCGTCCAGCGCGGGGCGGTAGGCGCCGAGGCCCATCAGGACGGTGTCGAAGCGCCGGTTGGGCGCGTCGGCGAGGCCGCAGGCGGGGCGCATGGCGGTGGGGACGGTCTCGGGGTAGCGCTCGTTCATCGACCCCATGTAGGCGGCGTGCTGCGCCTCGTCGCCCCCGGGGTAGAAGTCGTACTCCCCGTCGGGCCCGGCGATATAGCCGTCGATGCTGACGGCGACGTAGTAGACGAGTTCTCGCATACCGTGAACCACTCCACTCGTAGTACTCTGACTGAGGTGGTGTGAACGTAGTACTACAACTGGAGTGGTGTCAATGGTTCGCAGGAACGACGAGCGGAGGGCGGCCCTCGTGGACGCCGCCATCGAGGTGCTGGCCGCGGAGGGCGCGCGGGGGCTGACCTTCCGGGCGGTGGACACCGAGGCCGCCGTGCCCCCGGGGACGGCCTCCAACTACTTCGCCAACCGCGACGACCTGCTCACCCAGGCCGGGGCCCGGGTCTACGAACGGCTCCAGCCCGACGACGCGACCATCGCCCGGCAGCGGGCGAGCACCCGCGACCGGGAGGGGTACACGGCGCTGATGCGCGAGCTGGTCGGCCGGATCAGCGCCTTCCGCACCGGCTATCTGGCGCTCCTCGAACTCCGCCTGGAGGCCACCCGGCGGCCCGCCCTGCGCGCCGTCCTGACCGAACGCGTCCGCGCCGACATGGCGGCCAACGTGGCCTATCACGAGGAGTCCGGCCTGCCCGGCGACGCGACGGCGGTCCGGCTGCTGTACCTGGCGCTGAACTGGCTGATCGTCGAGCAGCTCACACTGCCGGACATGTTCTCGGAAGCCGAGCGGGACGCCCTCGTGGCGGCCGCGGTCGAGCGCATCGTCACGCCGTGACAACCAGCAGGTTCCGACCGCGGCGATGAGTTTTCCGGGGCCGGGCGGTCCAACTGTCGTCACCCCCTACAGGAGGAACCGCATGACGCAGTTGCTGAGGGTCCAGAACTTCACCGTGTCGTCGGACGGATTCGGTGCCGGTGAGCACCAGAGCCTGGAGCGGCCGTTCGGCGACGCCGATCCCGGGGAGCTGTTCACCTGGGCCGGGGCCACGGCGAGCTGGCCCATGCGCACCGACCCCGGTGGGAGCCGCGGTCTGGACGACTACTTCACGCGGGACTTCACCCGCAACATCGGCGCCGAGATCATGGGGCGCAACAAGTTCGGACCGCAGCGCGGGCCCTGGCAGGACTACGAGTGGCGCGGCTGGTGGGGTGACGAGCCCCCGTTCCACACTCCGGTGTTCGTCATGACCCACCACCCGCGTCCTTCGTTCACGCTCTCCGACACCACGTTCCACTTCGTCGACGACGCCCCGGCCACGGTGCTCGAACGGGCGCGGGAGGCGGCGCGGGGCAAGGACGTCCGGCTCGGCGGCGGGGCCACCACCATCCGCGAATTCCTCGACGCCGACCTCGTCGACACCCTGCACGTGGTGGTCTCGCCGGTGGAGCTGGGAGCCGGGTCGCGGCTCTGGGAGTCGCCCGATGAGCTGCGCGACCGGTTCCACCTGGACGTTGTGCCCAGCCCGAGCGGGGTGACGCACCACCTGTTCTGGCGGAATTGACTGCTCCCCTCCATGAAGGGAGGGGATTCCTGGCTCAGGCTGCCTCCGGGAGCAGCGCTCCCGGAGGTCTTACGCCCTCGGCACCAGCCGGGTTCAGACCTGCCCGGACAAGCATCACGCGGGCGGAGTTCTTGTCTCTGGGCGAGACCGCTCCACATGCGGTGCAGGTGTAGGTGCGTTCGGACAACGGCAGTGCGTGCTTGGTTCTCGCTCCGCACGATGCGCAGTCCATGGTCGTGTACGCAGGGTGCACCAGACGGATGTCCCGCCCGTGCTTGCGGCCCATCTCGATCAGCGCCTTCTTCGTGGCGCCGATCGCAGCGTCCGCCGCCTTGCGCGCCATCGAAGACCTGGCCAGGAACCTCGGCTTGAAGTCCTCAACCGCGATGGCGTCATGGTCGGTCACGGCCTTCTTCGCCCATTTGCGGTCGGTGTCCTGGCGCTGCCGGGCGATCTTCGCGTAGACCTTCGCGCGCCACTTCTTCGCCTCGCGGTAGCCCTTGGAGGCGGCCTGCCCCTTCTTCGGTCTGCGGCGGGCCACCATCCGGTCATACCGACTCAGCTGGGCCTGCGCCTTGCGGCCGTGCTGCGCGTGCGGGAGATCGTGAGCGTCTGAGGTGGTGGTGGCAGTCTCCTTCACGCCCCAGTCCACGCCGAGCACCCGGCCGGTCTCCGGCAACGGCCGCACCTGGGCGGGGACCACGAACGAGCCATACCAGTGCCCGACGCTGTCCTGGTACACGCGCACCGAGGACGGTTGGGCGGGCAGGTCCCGTGACCACACCACCGTCAGTACGATCCCGCCCGCCAGGTGCAGGCGGCCGTCCTTCAGCTGGAATCCGCGCCGGGTGTAGTTCAACGTCGGCAAGGCGTCGCGCTTCTTCTTCCAGCGCGGCATACCGGCCCGCTGCCGCTGAGGCAGACGTTCCCGAATGTCCTTGTGCGCCTTGGCACGGGACCTGCCGAAATCCCGGATCACCTGCTGCTGCGGAACACTCGCTCCCTCCCGCAGCCACGGCACACGCCCCCGCGCCTCGGTCAGCATCTTGTCCAACTGCGCCGGACCACACGTGCGTTTCTCGCCCGTGGCCTCGTTGTGCAGGTAAGTGGCCTTGGACTTGGCAACACACTCGTTCCAGATCCACCGGCAGCGAGCCCACTCCGCCAGCAGCGCCACACCGGCGGTCGACGACATGCGAAGCCGGTACGTGTACCGGGCATGCCCGGCCTTGCCTGATTCACTTGGCGTCGTCATGCCATCAACGTAGCGTCATCGTTCGTTTCTCACGCCGCATCCCGGCAGACCTACCCGAACGGGTGACCGACCAAGCCGCTGCGGACCGGCGGTCCTTCAACTCCAAGATCCTGCACCTCCTGGAGGCCGCCCTCACCACTCCCTGGGTGCACGCCGGATCGCCCAGCGGCGATCCGGCTTCTCCTGCTCCCGCTACGCGGGAAACCGGATTCCTCCCCGGCCTGAAGACCGCGGCCTCCTCCGGGAACCCTGGTGAAGCGAAGGGCCTACGCGTCCATCAGTTGACCGCGGCGGCGAACATGCCGGGCTCGTACCCCCCTCCGCGCTGGTGGACGATCACGGCGAGCCGGTTGGCCGCGTTGATCAGGGCGACCAGCGAGACCAGGGCGGCGATCTGGTCGTCGTCGTAGTGCTTGCGCACCCGGTCCCAGGTCTCGTCGGACACGCCGGGGTGGGCGTCGGCGAGCCGGGTGCCCTCTTCGGCGAGCGCCAGCGCGGCCTGCTCGGCCTCGGTGAAGACGGTGGCCTCGCGCCACGCGGCGACCAGGCCCAGCCGGACCGCGGTCTCTCCTGCGGCCGCGGCCTCCTTGGTGTGCATGTCGATGCACCAGCCGCAGCCGTTGATCTGGCTGGCGCGCAGCGACACCAGCTCCTGCGTGGACTTCGGCAGCGACGACTGGTGGATCAGCAGCCCGGCGCCTGCGAACCGCTTGGCGAACCTGGCGCCGAACTCGTTCTCGAACAGGTTGAACCGTGCGTCCATGACGGTGTCCTCTCGTGTGCGTCTCTCGTGCGTCTCTCGTGGTGGTGCACTGGACGAACACGAGATGCCGACGGCCCGCTCCCTGTGACACCTCGGGCCGTGTGACGTACGCCACCGGCCGGAGGTGTCACGGAACCGCCGCGACCGGCGTCTTGTGCGCGTGGCATCGTCGAGAGCGAGCAGGCAGGAGCAGCCGGTGAAGAGTGAGCAGCACTCCCAGGACACGGACACGGCCACCGAGGCGTTCGTCGCCCATCGGAATCTGCTGTTCACGGTCGCCTACGAGATGCTCGGCTCGGCCGCCGACGCGGAGGACGTCCTCCAGGAGACCTGGCTGCGGTGGGCGGGCGTCGATCTCGGCGAGGTGCGGGACCAGCGCGCGTACCTGGTCCGGATCACCACGCGCCAGGCGCTGAGCCGCCTGCGGACGCTCGGCCGCCGCAAGGAGTCCTACGTCGGCCCCTGGCTGCCCGAGCCACTGCTGACCGCCCCGGACGTGGCCGAGGACATCGAGCTGGCCGAAAGCGTCTCGATGGCGATGCTGCTGGTGCTGGAGACGCTGACGCCGACCGAGCGGGCGGTGTTCGTGCTGCGCGAGGTGTTCGACCTCGGGTACGACGAGATCGCCGACGCCGTCGACAAGAGCCCGGCCGCGGTCCGCCAGATCGCACACCGGGCACGGGCCCACGTCGCGGCGCGCCGCCCGCGCGGGGCCGTGTCCCCGGCCGAGACCCGCGACGCGCTCGACGCGTTCCAGCGGGCGGCCGACACGGGCGATCTCCAGAGCCTGCTCGACATCCTCGCGCCCGATGTCGTCTTCCTGGGCGACGGCGGCGGAATCAAGCAGGCCGTCCCGCGGCCCATCGTGGGCGCCGACAAGGTGGGCCGCCTGCTGGCCGCCGGTCTGGGCAGGATGTCCGAGGTCGGATCGCTGCGCCCCGCCCAGGTCAACGGCCACCCGGCGCTGATCCTCCAGCAGGACGACGCGGTCGACACCGTCCTTGCGCTGCGCATCGACAACGGCCTGATCACCGGCCTGTACGCCGTGCGCAACCCGGAGAAGCTGTCCCACATGCGGCGGGAAACCGCCCTGCGCCGCTGAGCCCGGAGCCCGCCCGCCACTAGCTGCCGTCGGGGGTGCAGGCGTCGGCGACGGAGAGGCTGTTCTCGTAGACGTGGTGCCGGGTGATCAGGCCGTCGTGCACGGACAGCCGGAGCGCGAAGGGGCCCGAGAAGGTCTTCCCGGTGGCCCGTACCGTTCCCGAGAGGTGTCCCGTCAGCACGGCCTCGCTGCCCTCGACCACGATCGTGTCGATCGAGAACCCGCCCCGGCCCGGGACCGTGTGCGCGGCGAGGTCGATCCAGTGGCCCGCGACATCGGCGCGGGTGGAGCGGGGGCGGATCCAGGGCACGCGGGGGTTCTCGGCCACCATCCAGTCGACCTGCTCCGCGTAGACGGCGGCGATGCGGTCCGGGTCTCCTTCCGCGGCGCGGCGGAGGTAGTCCTCGACGACGGCCCGGGTGCGGTCGGTGGTGCTCGTGGTGCTCGGGGTGTTCGTCATGGCGGGGTTGTCCCTTCCGGGGATCGGTGCGGTGATGACCGTGATCCTCCGGCAGGACACCGTGGAGCGTCGATTACCTGACGGGTCATGCCCGTTCCGGGCCATGGGTGGGCCGCCGACAGACGATACGTGATCCGGCAGCCCAACAGGGCGGCGTCGGCGGATTCTTATCCGTTACCGCCGGTTGGGCCGGGGCGCTGAGCCGCCCTCACTACGGTGAGACCGTCCGATGCCGCATGGGTCGTCCCGGGCGGCTCCGGCATCCTCCAATCTCGACCGAACACGTGCCACGTTTGGCCCCGTGGCTCATGCGACCCTGACCCCTGGGGGACGATCCAGCCGATGAGCCACCCGATCCGAGGAGGCCGACACAAGCGGTCCCGTGACCCGCGCGCGCACTGGCTGCTGCTTTCCCTGAGCCTTCCCCTCATGTTCGGCCTGCTGATGTTCCAGGGCTGGACCACCCACGAGGTGGACGCCGCGAAGTCGCGGCCCGCGTGCACCAGCCCGGTGCCGAAGGACATCGTCGGCGGCGGGCCGGTGGTGCAGATCAACAACGGCCAGGTGAAGACGGTGAGGATGCCCGCCGGGACGGTGGCGCTCACCTATGACGGCGGGCCCGACCCGGAGTGGACGCCGCGCATCCTCGACCTGCTGCGCAGGAACAAGGCGCGCGCGACGTTCTTCCTCAACGGCGCCAAGGCGGCCGAACACCCGGACCTGGTGCGGCGGATCAGAGCCGAGGGCCACGAGATCGGGTCGAACACCTACACCGGCGCCGACATGGGCACGGCGTCGTCCGTCCGCTCCAAGATGGAGCTGTCGCTGACCGAATCGGCGCTCGCGGGCACCGTGGGGGCCGAGCCGCGGCTGATGCGGATGCCGCTGACCACCGACGTGGAGACGCTGTGCGGCGTCGAGTGGCAGGCGGCGCGCAAGGTCGCCGCGCAGGGGTACGCGCTGGTCGCCGCCGACAAGCCGTCGCGGCGGCCCTCGCAGGGGATGATCCGGCAGCTCTCGCAGACGGACACCGCGTACCAGGAGACGGAAAAGCTGCTGAAGAACCCGCGGGTCCAGCGGTTCACCACGGTGACGGGCGGGCTCGGGGTGCCGCCGGTCGAGACCCGGTCCTCCACCATGGAGCGCTGGGAGGGCACCGCCCTGATCTCGCTCGCGGCCGTCGGCCGCGCCTTCGTGACCATCATGACGTGGGTGCTGGGCATCGCGGGCGCGCTGGGGGTGCTGCGGCTGGTGCTGCTCGTCGTGTTCGCCCGCGCCCATGTCCGGCGGCTGACCCGCTACCGGCCCGGCGCCCCCGAGCTTCCGGTGGTGAACGACCCGGTGACGGTGCTCGTCCCCGCGTACAACGAGGAGGCGGGCATCGAGGGCACCATCAAGTCGCTGCTGGCCTCCACCCACCAGAAGCTCCAGATCATCGTGATCGACGACGGGTCGACGGACCGGACCGCCGAGATCGCCGCCGCCAGCAACGACTCCCGGGTGCTGGTGATCCGTCAGCCCAACTCGGGCAAGCCGACCGCGCTCAACACCGGTCTCGCCCACGCCAAGCACGACATCGTGGTCATGGTCGACGCCGACACCGTCTTCGAACCGGACGCCATCCGCCAGCTCATCCAGCCGCTCTCGCAGCCCGCCATCGGCGCGGTGAGCGGGAACACCAAGGTCGGCAACCGGCGCAGCCTGCTGGGCCGGTGGCAGCACCTGGAGTACGTCTTCGGGTTCAACCTCGACCGCCGGATGTTCGAGGTGCTGGAGTGCATGCCGACCGTCCCCGGCGCCATCGGCGCCTTCCGGCGGGACGCGCTGCTGGCGGTCGGCGGGGTCAGCGAGGACACCCTCGCCGAGGACACCGACCTCACGATGTCGCTGTGGCGGGCCGGTTGGAAGGTGGTGTACGAGGAGACGGCCGTCGCCTGGACCGAGGTCCCCACCTCGCTGCGCCAGCTGTGGCGGCAGCGCTACCGCTGGGGCTACGGCACGCTCCAGTCCATGTGGAAGCACCGCCGCGCCATGATCGAGCTGGGCTCGGTGGGGCGGTTCGGCCGCCGCGGACTGACGTACCTGACCCTCTTCCAGGTCGTGCTGCCGCTGCTCGCGCCCGTGATCGACCTCTTCGCGCTGTACGGGATCCTCTTCCAGAACCCCACCGAGTCGGCCGGGGTGTGGCTCGCGTACCTCGGCATCCAGACGGTGTGCGCCGGATACGCGCTGCGGCTGGACGGGGAGCGGATGCGGACCCTGTGGTCGCTGCCGTTCCAGCTGTTCGCCTACCGGCAGCTGATGTATCTCGTGGTCATCCAGTCCGTGGTCGCCCTGCTGCTCGGCGCCCGGCTGAAGTGGCACCGCATCCAGCGCTCGGGCACGGCCGGTGAAACGATCGGCGACCCTGCCGCGTACCAGAGAGCCTGACATCGAGACAACGGGCGGCCGCAGCCGTATCAGTAGTCAGCAGGCGCAGGCATACGGACGTTTCCACCCGAAGGGAGGCTGCCCCCATGAGTGATGGGCGGGAAGGGCGGGCAGAGGGAGAGCAGCAGCGGCAGGGGACGGCGGCGTACCTCCGGCAGGGGCCGACGCGTCAGGCCGGGGCGGCCCAGGCGTACGAGACGGCCAACGCACCGACCGAGTCGTTCCCCGTCGTACCGCCCGCGCCCAATCCGCCGCCGCCCCCGCCGCCGACCCCGGGCAGCCCCGGGGTACCGGGCGGCGCCGGGGTACCGGGCGGGGGCGGTCTCCCGGGCGGGGTACCGGGCGGTAGCGGGGTACCGGGCGGTGTCAGGGGCCCGGGCGGGCCCGGTCCGATGCGGCCGGACGTCCCCGACCAGCGGCCCCTGTTCCGGGACGAGGACGCCGCCGAGCCCCTCGTCGTACGGCGGCGCGCCCCCAAGGAGCCGCTCAGCAGGCGCCGCCGCCTCACCCGGCTGGCGATCGTCACGGTCTCGGCGCTGCTGGTCGCCACCGGGAGCGCCTACATCTGGGTCGACACCCAGATGAACCGCGACGTCGACCTCGACAAGGCCGCGAACCGCCCGCCGCTCGGCAAGGGCACCAACTACCTCATCGTGGGCTCCGACAGCCGTGCGGGCCTGTCCGCGGAGGCCAAGCAGAGCCTCAAGACCGGTTCGGCCGAGGGCGGCCGCACCGACTCGATGATGGTGCTGCACACCGGCGCCAACGGCACCACGATGATGAGCCTGCCGCGCGACTCCTGGGTGCGGGTGCCGTCGTACGTACGCCCCGAGACCGGCAGGCGCTACGGCGAGGAGCAGAACAAGCTCAACGCGGCCTATTCGCGGGGCGGTCCCGATCTGCTCGTCCAGACCATCGAGCGCAACACGGGAATTCACATCAACCACTACGCGGAGATCGGCTTCGGCGGCTTCGTGGACATCGTGAACGCGGTCGGCGGCGTGCGGATGTGCGTGGACCGCGACATCAAGGACGAGAAGTCGGGACTGGACCTGAAGAAGGGCTGCCAGACCCTCGACGGCGGCAAGGCGCTCTCCTTCGTCCGGCAGCGCAAGCAGGAGGCCAACGGCGACCTGGGACGCACCGCGAACCAGCAGAAGTTCCTGGCCGCGCTCGCCAAGAAGGCGGCCACACCGGGCGTTCTGGCCAACCCCTTCGCGGCGTTCCCGACCGTCAGCGCGGGTCTTGACACACTCATCGTGGACAAGAAGATGAACCTCCAGAACCTGATGTCCCTGTTCCAGGCGATGAAGGGGGTCACCCAGGGAACGGGCAAGCAGCTCAACGTCCCGGTGTCCAACACCAACCTGAAGACGTCCAAGGGCAGCGCCGTGCAGTGGGACACCGCGCAGGCGAAGCGGCTGTTCGGCCAACTCCAGAACGACCAGCCGGTGAGCGTGCCCTCGTCGCTGCCCGGCCGCCCGGCAGCGGCGGTGCGATAGCCGGGAGGCGGTGCCGCTTTTCCGCGGCACCGCCGTCTTCCCCTCCCGGCCGGGCGAACGGTTTCATGGACGGGACGCTGATCGACGGCGCCGATCGACTGCGCTCGCAAGCGCGCGAGGAGGTCCGAGGTTGTCCGTGCTCTCCGCCCGCCCGCGGTCCCGTCCCCTCCGGTCCCCCGGGCTCCGGTCGCCCCGGCTCCGCTCTCCCCGCCGCTGGTCGCCCCGGCTGCGCCGCCGGCTGGCGGCCGACGCCGCGCTGCTGGTCGTCGCGGCGGCCTTCGTCCTCCCGCTGGCCTGGCTGGTGCTCGCCTCGGTCGACGGCGACGCGACGTTACGGGTGTCGGCGCCCGGTACCCCGACGCTGGAGAACTTCTCGGCGGTGTGGACGGACGAGATCACGTTCACGCCGATGCTCAACAGCCTGGTGCTGTGCGGCGGCGCCACCGCGCTGACGGTCGCGTGCGCGGCGCTCGCCGCGTACCCGCTGTCCCGGTTCCGCTCCCGCCTGGTGCGGCCGTATCTGATGACCGTGCTGTTCACGACGTGTCTGCCGATCACCGCGATCATGGTCCCGGTCTACGGGCTCTTCGTCCAGGTCGACCTGATCGACACCATGTCCGGCACCGCGCTCTTCCTCGCCGCCTCGCAACTGCCGTTCGCGATCTGGCTGATGAAGAACTTCATGGACGGCGTGCCGGTGATCCTGGAGGAGGCGGCCTGGACGGACGGCGCGTCCTGGGCGCAGAGCCTGACGCGGGTCATCCTGCCGCTGATGGGCCCGGGCATCACGGTCGTGACGATCTACAGCTTCATCATGATGTGGGGCAACTTCTTCGTCCCCTTCATGCTGCTGCTCTCCCCCGAACAACTCCCGGCGTCCGTCTCCATCTTCACCTTCTTCGGCAACCACGGGCAGATCGTCTACGGGCAGTTGGCCGCGTTCTCGATCCTCTACTCCACTCCGGTGCTGCTGCTGTACGTGCTGATCTCCCGGCGGCTGGGCGGCGGCTTCACGCTCGGCGGCGCCGTCAAGGGGTGACGGTCCTCAAGGGGGCCTTGCTCACGGGGTGACGGGCTCGGCGCAGCCGTGGTCCTCGGCCGAGCGGGTGGCGAAGGCGGACAGGGCCGCGCGTTCGTAGCCGAGGTCGGGGCGGGCACGGGCGTCGCCGTCGGCGTCGTCGGCGCGGATCAGGTACAGGGCGCGCGGGGCGCCGTCCGGGCAGTCCGCCCCGGCCCAGTACGCGCTCCGGCCGAGCCGCCCGGCGGGCTTCTCGGCGGGGGTGACGTCCTCGCCGTCGTTGCGGGTGTACTGGGCGCGGGCGTCCTCCGCGTACGGCCCGTAGTACGCGTCCAGGCGGTAGCGGGGCGAACCGTCGCGGGCGCCGAGGGCGCAGATCTCGCGCGGGGCGCGGGCCCGGGCGGTCTCGCGGGCGGTGGAGACGGCGGAGCGTGCGGCGGTGGGGACGGTCGCGCAGGTGCCGGTGGCGCCGAGCAGCGGTTCGTACTCGTCCTTGTTCACCGGCAGGTCCACGTCATAGACCTGTTTGCCCAGCCGGGCGCCGCAGTCCCAGCGGTCGTCGGCCCGTTGCGCGGTGGCGGTGGCGGTGCGGACGAAGGAGGGCCGGGTGGCGGGGTCGTCCAGGGTGGCGCCGCCGAGCGCGGTCTCGACGGTGATCAGCAGACTGCGGCCGCTCCCGGCGCAGTCGAGCAGCACGGCCGCGGTCGCCCTGCCGTCCCCGGGGTCGCCCTGGCGGGCGTTGTCGGTGGCGAGGAGGCCGGACCAGCCGTGGCCTACGGGTACGGGGAGGGTGTCGCGGGCGGGGACGGCGGTGGACAGCTCGCCGGTCCCGTACTCGGCGCGGGGGCGCGGCGCCCCGGAGATGGTGACGCCCACCCGGCCCCTGCCCTCGGCGGTCACCTGGCAGCGCACGTCCAGGGACGTGCCGTGGCCGCCGCCGAAGGCGCCCTTCGTGCTGCTGGTCACGTCCAGACCGCTGTCGCCGAGCACCGCGCGCACCTCGTCGGCCGCGAGCGCCCCGCCGCACGCCTCGTCCAGGGCCCGCTCGTCGCTGCCCGCGAACCAGACGATCACGCCGGTGAGGACGGCCAGCGCGAGCGCGGCGGCCGCGATCCCCCGCATCTGCCGCCGGGTGAGCAGCGGCCGCGGCCCGGTCGTCAGTGCCACTCCTCCACCTCCCCGAGCACCTTCGTGTCGCGGCAGCCCGCCGCCTTCGGCCAGCCGCCCTCGGCGCCCAGGTAGCGGGCCAGCAGCGTGTGCGCGGTCTCGGCGAGCGCGGCGCGCTGCCCGGGTCCGAGCGGGACCGTCTCGCCGTCGGGTATGTGCAGCCGGGGCAGGACGGAGACGCGGTGGTAGGTGACCCGGCCGCCACACACCGACCGGGCCCACAGGGCGAGTTGGGGACGGGTGAGGTAGGAGGGGACGCGGTCCACCGCGTCCGGTGCGTCGGTGTCGGGGGATCCGGCCTTCGCGAGCCGGTTCTCCTCGTCCGCGCCCCAGCCGGGCACATGGCCCTCGCGTTCGTACGAGTCGTACGCGGACCGGCCCAGGATCCCCGCCCAACTGGCCGCCTCGACCCCGGTGATCTGCCAGTCCTGCGGCGTCACGCCTACGTTCGGCCGGGCGCCGGCGTCCCAGTCGCCGGTGCAGGCGCTCAGGGAGGTGGAGTCCTGTGCGTCGCCGCGCGTGGTCCACGCCCCGGCCCTGAGCCCGGGGACCGAGGACGGGCTGATCCAGTCGCAGCGCCGCGAGGCGGAGCCGGTCACCCCGCCCCCGCCCTGGTCCCCGGCGGTCCGGGCGGTGGCCACGACCTGGGACGGCGGGTCCAGCGGGGGCCCGCCGCAGCGCTGCGCCCTGGTGATGGCGTTGGCGACGTGGACGGCGGTGCGGAAGCCGGTGAGCGCGGTCGTACGGTCGGCCCCGGCGCGTCCGTCGGTGACCTTGGCCGTGACGTACAGATCGGTCGTCGGCCGGACCCGGCCGTCCAGCCCGCCCAGGCAGTCGGCGACCAGCCAGGCGCCGCGCGCGCCGTACCGGCCGGTGGTGCCGGGCGCCGTGAAGGTGTCGCCGGGGCCCGGGTTCACGATCTGGCGGGTCTCCATGCCCTGGGGCACGTCCGAGACGAGCGCCTCGGCGTGGACGGTGACCGCGTTGCCGCCGCCCCAGGACAGCGAGCAGTCGAGCAGGGAGCGGCTCTCCCGGCCGGGGGCGAGCATGGTGCCGTGCTGTCTCAGCTCACCGGGCCGGGCGTCCCGCACCAGCCGTTCGAGGTCGCCGTACGGCAGGGCGCCGTCGCAGGCCCTCCGTAACTGGTCGCGGTTGGCGGCGAGATGGCCGCCGCCCTTGCCGCCGATCGCGATGACGGCGCCGGTGACCAGCGCCGTGATCAGTACGAAGAGGATCGCGTAGCGCAGCCACACACGGTCCGTTAACCCGCCCATCCCGCCGGTATCTCCCTACCCCCCTGATCGACTCCGTCCCCCCCGGACCACCGGATCAGGCGGGGACCGTACGAGGTGGTGGCTCAGAAGACGGACTCGGCCTCGTCCATGCGGTACGCCGGGACGGTCTTCAGCTCGGTGACCGCCTCGGCGATCGGCACCATGGAGATGTCGGTGCCGCGCAGCGCCGTCATCATGCCGAAGTCGCCGCGGTGGGCGGCCTCGACGGCGTGCCAGCCGAAGCGGGTGGCGAGCACGCGGTCGTACGCGGTGGGCGTGCCGCCGCGCTGCACGTGGCCGAGGATGACCGGGCGGGCCTCCTTGCCGAGCCGCCGCTCCAGCTCGGCCGCGAGCCGGTTGCCGATACCGGCGAACCGCTCGTGCCCGTACTGGTCGATCTCGCCCTTCTGGTAGTCCATCGCGCCCTCGGCGGGGTGTGCGCCCTCGGCGACGCAGATGACCGCGAACTTCTTGCCGCGCGCGAAGCGCTCCTCGACCATCTTGACCAGCCCGTCGACCTCGAAGGGCCGCTCCGGGAGGCAGATGCCGTGGGCGCCGCCCGCCATGCCGGACTCCAGGGCGATCCAGCCCGCGTGCCGCCCCATGACCTCGACGACCATGACCCGCTGGTGCGACTCGGCGGTGGTCTTGAGGCGGTCCATGGCTTCGGTGGCGACGCCGACGGCGGTGTCGAAGCCGAAGGTGCGGTCGGTGGAGGAGATGTCGTTGTCGATGGTCTTGGGGACGCCGACGATGGGCAGCCCCGCGTCCGACAGCATCCGGGCGGCGGTCAGGGTGCCCTCGCCGCCGATCGGGATCAGCACGTCTATGCCGTAGTCCCGGGCGTGGTCCTTGGAGGTCTCGCAGGCCTCGCGCAGCCGGGCACGCTCCAGGCGGGAGGAGCCGAGGATGGTGCCGCCGCGGGCCAGGATGCCGCTCACGTCGTCGAGGTCGAGCTTGCGGTGACGGCCGTCGAGGAGTCCCTTGAAGCCGTCCTCGAACCCGATCACCTCGTCCCCGTGGCCGGCGACCGCACGGTGCACCACCGACCGGATCACAGCGTTGAGGCCGGGGCAGTCGCCGCCCGCGGTGAGAACTCCGATGCGCATCGTGCTGTGTCTCCTGCTCCCTACGGGTAGATGTGAGCCAGTCCGATTGTTTCATGGGCGGGGTGGTGCTGTATCCCATGCTGCCGAGCGTCTTAACCATGGCCAAAGGTATTGTCAAGAGGACTGGGCCACCGAAAGCGGCCAATTTGTGTCCGAAGGATGCATGTAAGGAAAACGCCGAAGAAACGGAGAGCACGCGTGACGCGCAGCGTGTACGTGACCGGGATCGAACGGGGTGACGGCCGCCAGGTCGTCGAGCTGGGGGTCATGGAGCTGCTGACCCGCCATGTCGACCGGGTCGGCGTCTTCCGTCCCTTGGTGCACGACGACCCCGACCGCCTCTTCGACCTGCTGCGGGCCCGCTACCGGCTCAGCCAGCCGCCCGCCTCGGCGAGCGGCATGAGCTACGAGGAGGCGGCCGCCCTCCAGGCCGAGGAGGGCTCCGACGAGCTGGTCTCGCGACTGGTCAACCGCTTCCACGAGGTGGCCCGCGAGTACGAGTACGTCCTCGTCCTGGGCAGCGACTACGCCGACACCAGCCTCCCGGACGAGCTGGGACTGAACGCCCGGCTCGCCAACGAGTTCGGCGCCGCGGTGATCACCGTCGTCGGCGGCCAGGACCAGAACGCCGAGGCCGTCGGCGCCGAGGCCCACAACGCCTACCGCGCGTACGAGGCGCAGGGCTGCGACGTCGTCGCCGTCGTCGTCAACCGGGCCGTGCCGGGCGACCGCGCGGAGATCGCCGAGCGGCTGGCCTCCCGGCTCCCGGTGCCCGGTTACGTTCTCCCCGAGGACGGGTCGCTGTCGGCGCCCACCGTCTCCCAGATCGTGCGCACCCTCGGCGCCGACGTACTGCTCGGCGATCACGCCGGACTCTCCCGGGACGTCCGGAACTTCGTCTTCGGCGGCGCGATGCTGCCCAACTTCCTGCCCGCCCTCACCGAGGGCTGTCTCGTGGTCACGCCCGGCGACCGCGCCGACCTGATCGTCGGCTCGCTCGCCGCGCACAGCGCGGGCGCCCCCGCGATCGCCGGGGTGCTGCTCACCCTGGACGAGCGGCCCGGGCCCGACATCCTGGCGCTGGCGTCCCGGCTGGCCCCCGGCACCCCGGTGGCGGCGGTGGCGGGCGGCTCCTTCCCGACCGCGGCCGAGCTGTTCGCCATCGAGGGCAAGCTGAACGCGGGCGCGCCGCGCAAGGCCGAGACCGCCCTCGGCCTCTTCGAGCGCCACGTGGACACCGCCGCGCTGACCGACCGCATCGCGGTGGCCCGCTCCGGCCGGGTCACCCCGATGATGTTCGAGCACGAGCTGATCGAGCGGTCCCGGTCCGGACGCCGCCGGGTGGTGCTGCCCGAGGGCACCGAGGAGCGGGTGCTGCGCGCCGCCGACGTCCTGCTGCGCCGCGATGTGTGCGACCTCACACTGCTGGGCGAGGAGGACACGATCCGCAAGCGCGCCGCCGAACTGGGCGTCCAGATCGCCGAGGCGCAGATCGTCGACCCGCAGACCTCGCCGCTGCGGGAGCGCTTCGCGGAGATCTACGCGAAGCTGCGCGCCCACAAGGGCGTCTCCCAGGAGGAGGCGTACGACGTGGTGTCCGACGTCTCGTACTTCGGCACGCTCATGGTCCAGGAGGGCTTGGCCGACGGCATGGTCTCGGGCGCGGTGCACTCCACCGCGGCCACCATCCGGCCCGCGTTCGAGATCATCAAGACCGCGCCGGGCGCGCAGATCGTCTCGTCCGTCTTCTTCATGTGCCTGGCCGACCGGGTGCTGGTGTACGGCGACTGCGCCGTCAACCCGGACCCGGACGCCGAGCAGCTGGCCGACATCGCCATCCAGTCGGCGACCACGGCCGCCCGGTTCGGGGTGGAGCCGCGGATCGCGATGCTGTCGTACTCCACCGGCACCTCCGGCTCCGGCGCGGACGTCGACAAGGTGCGCAAGGCGACCGACCTGGTGCGCGAGCGCCGCCCGGACCTGCTGGTCGAGGGCCCGATCCAGTACGACGCCGCGGTGGACGCGGCCGTCGCGGCGACCAAGCTGCCGGACTCCGAGGTGGCGGGCAAGGCCACCGTGCTGATCTTCCCGGACCTCAACACCGGCAACAACACCTACAAGGCCGTGCAGCGCTCGGCGGGCGCCGTCGCGGTCGGCCCGGTGCTCCAAGGTCTGCGCAAGCCGGTGAACGACCTGTCCCGCGGGGCACTCGTGCAGGACATCGTGAACACCGTCTCGATCACCGCGATCCAGGCCCAGTCCCAGACGCCCCCGACCACCCCGGCGGCCGGGTGACCCGGTGACCCTCAAGACCCCGTCCCCGACAGCCCCGCTACAGAAAGTGCAGACCGCGTGAACGGCACCCGCGTCCTCGTCCTCAACTCCGGCTCCTCGTCCGTCAAGTACCAGCTGCTGGACATGGCGGACGGCGCCCGGCTCTCCTCCGGCCTGGTGGAGCGGATCGGGGAAGGCCCCGTCGCCGACCACACGGCCGCGCTCAAGCAGGTCGCCGAGGAGCTGTCGGACCACGGTCTGGGGCTCGACTCACCCGAGCTGGCGGCGATCGGCCACCGGGTGGTGCACGGCGGCACCCGGTTCACCGAGCCCGCCCTGATCACCGACGAGGTGGTCGAGGAGATCGAGAAGCTGGTCCCGCTGGCCCCGCTGCACAACCCGGCGAACGTCACCGGGATCAAGGTGGCGCGGGCGCTGCGCCCGGACCTGCCGCAGGTCGCGGTCTTCGACACCGCGTTCCACTCCACGATGCCGGAGTCGGCTGCCCGGTACGCGATCGACACCGGGACCGCCGACCGGTTCGGCGTGCGGCGGTACGGATTCCACGGCACCTCGCACGCGTACGTCTCGCGGGCGACGGCGAAGCTGCTGGGCAAGGACGTCTCCGAGCTGAACACCATCGTGCTGCACCTGGGCAACGGCGCCAGCGCCTCCGCCGTGCGCGGCGGGGTGTGCGTGGATACCTCCATGGGGCTGACCCCGCTGGAGGGCCTGGTGATGGGCACCCGCTCCGGTGACCTCGACCCGGCGGCGATCTTCCATCTGTCCCGGGTGGGCGGGATGTCGACGGACGAGATCGACACCCTGCTCAACAAGCGCAGCGGGCTGATCGGGCTGTGCGGGGACAACGACATGCGCGAGATCGGCCGCCGGATGGGCGAAGGCGACGAGGCCGCGCAGCTCGCGTTCGACATCTACATCCACCGGTTGCGGAAGTACGTGGGCGCGTACACCGCGGTGCTGGGGCGGCTGGACGCCATCGCGTTCACGGCCGGCGTCGGGGAGAACTCGGCGGCGGTGCGGGAGGCCGCGCTGCGGGATCTGCCCGCGTTCGGCATCGAGGTGGACGCGGTGCGCAACGCGGTGCGCGGCTCCGCGGCGCGGCTGATCTCCGCCGAGAGCAGCCGGGTCGCGGTGGCGGTGGTGCCGACCGACGAGGAGCTGGAGATCGCGAGCCAGACGTTCGATCTGGTCAGCGACTAGCCTTCGGTTCGGCTTCGACTCGCTCAGAAATATTCCGCTCCGAAACAAACCGATAGGATCAGCCTCATGCGCCGTTCCAAAATCGTCTGCACGCTGGGCCCCGCCGTCGACTCCTACGACCAGCTCAAGTCGCTGATCGAGGCCGGGATGAACGTGGCCCGCTTCAACATGAGTCACGGAAGCCACCCGGAGCACGAGGAGCGCTACCACCGCGTTCGCAAGGCATCCGAGGAGACGGGGCGCGCGGTCGGCGTCCTCGCCGACCTCCAGGGCCCCAAGATCCGGCTGGAGACCTTCGCGGACGGCCCGGTGGAGCTGGTCCGCGGCGACGAGTTCATCATCACCACCGAGGACGTCGAGGGCGACCGGACGATCTGCGGCACCACCTACAAGGGGCTGCCGGGAGACGTCTCCAAGGGCGACCAGATCCTGATCAACGACGGCAACGTCGAGCTGCGGGTCACCGCCGTCGAGGGCCCCCGGGTCCGGACGATCGTCATCGAGGGCGGGGTGATCTCCGACCACAAGGGGATCAACCTGCCGGGCGCGGCGGTCAACGTGCCCGCGCTGTCCGAGAAGGACATCGAGGACCTGCGGTTCGCGCTGACGATGGGCTGCGACATGGTCGCGCTGTCCTTCGTCCGGGACGCGGCCGACGTCCGCGACGTGCACCGCATCATGGACGAGGTGGGCCGCCGGGTGCCGGTGATCGCCAAGGTCGAGAAGCCGCAGGCGGTCGCCAACATGGCGGACGTCGTCGCGGCGTTCGACGGCGTCATGGTGGCCCGCGGCGACCTGGCGGTGGAATACCCGCTGGAGAAGGTCCCGATGGTGCAGAAGCGGCTCATCGAGCTGTGCCGCCGCAACGCCAAGCCGGTCATCGTGGCGACCCAGATGATGGAGTCGATGATCGAGAACTCCCGGCCGACCCGCGCCGAGGCGTCCGACGTCGCCAACGCGATCCTGGACGGCGCGGACGCGGTCATGCTCTCCGCCGAGTCGTCGGTCGGCTCCTACCCGATCGAGACCGTCAAGGTGATGTCCCGCATCGTCCAGGCCGCCGAGGAGGAGCTGCTCTCGCGCGGCCTCCAGCCGCTGGTGCCCGGCAAGAAGCCGCGTACCCAGGGCGGTTCGGTGGCCCGTGCGGCGTGCGAGATCGCCGACTTCCTGGGCGCCACGTCGCTGGTCGCCTTCACCCAGTCCGGCGACACCGCGCGGCGGCTCTCCCGCTACCGCGCCCAGCAGCCGATCGTGGCCTTCACCACGGACCCGGAGACCCGCAACCAGCTCACGCTGAGCTGGGGCGTGGAGTCCTTCGTGGTGCCGTACGTGGAGCACACCGACGCGATGGTGGACCTCGTGGACGCCGAGCTGTCGAAGCTGGGCCGCTACAGCGCGGGCGACATCATGATCATGACGGCGGGCTCGCCCCCCGGCGTCCCCGGCACCACCAACATGGTCCGGGTGCACCACCTGGGCGGCGAGAACCGGTAACCGCCGACACGTGCTGCACAGCTGAGCGGCCGGGTCCTTCGGGGCCCGGCCGCTCAGCTCATGGCCCAGATGGAGCGGTCGTCGACAGCGGGTTCGCCCGTGCCCCGGTCCGCGAACAGCTCCGCGATGTGGCGTGCGTCCACGGTCCGGTCGGCCCCGTCGGTCATCCGCATCCGGGCCCCCGCCTCGTCCAGGACCTCCACCGCCTTCCCCGGCAGCACGCGGTCGGTGATGTGCCGCGCGGACAGGGCGACGGCGGCGTCGAGGGCGTCATCGGTGATGGTGACCTGGTGATGGGCCTCGTAGTCGCGGCGCAGCTGCTTCAGGATGCCGACCGTCTCGTCATGGGTGGGTTCACCGACCGGGACCACCTGGAAGTGCGCGGCGAGGTCCGGGAACTCCGCGCAGGTCCCCGGGTCGGTGACGGCGATGACCCGCGGCTTCCCCCGCCCGAGCGCGCGCAGCGCGTCGGCGTCGCCCGGCCGGACGTCGTCCAGGAACAGCACCGTGCGGTCCGGGTCCTCCACCGCATCCCCCGCCGTCGTGGCGTCGACGGCCCGCAGCCGCACCTCGGCCAGGCCCGCCGGTACGCCGCCCTGGGCGATGCGCTGGGCCAGCCCCGAGACGATCGACGTCCGCCCGGTGCCCTCCTCCCCCACCAGCAGGGCGTTGTTACGGGACTTGCGCATCAGGATCTGCATGATGCGCTGGATCTCCGGTTCGCGGCCGACGACCACGGGCGGCGGCTCGGGGACCGGGGCGAGAGCGGGCGCGGGCGCGGCGAGGAGGCGGATGACCTCGCCCCGCACCTGCTCCTGGGGGGCGAACCCGCGCAGGAGCTGCGCCCCGGCGCCCTCGCTCTCCCGCATCAGGCCCAGCAGCAGATGCTCCGTACCGATGTAGTTGTGGCCCAGGGTCAGGGCGTCCTTGAGCGCCATCTCCAGCGCCTTCTTCGCCCGGACCGTGAACGGTATGGAACCGGTCGGTGGCTTCGTACCGAAACCGGCGGTCCTGAGCAGTTGCTCGCGGACCGCGTCATGCGAGATGCCGAGGTTGTGCAGAGCGGTGACGGCGACGCCCTCCACCGCGAACAGGCCCAGCAGGATGTGCTCGGTCCCCAGGTGGTTGTGGTTGAGCTTCCGCGCGGACTCCTGGCCCTCCATCAGGGCTTGTCGCGCCAGGTCGGTGAACCGCCCGAAGAACTCGCTCCCAGAGACGGCAGGCTTGCGAACCCGCTTCCGCACGGCCTCCAGATCGAGGCCGTACGACCCCAGAACCCGGGTGGCGATGCCGTCCCGCTCGCACAGGAGGCCGAGCACCAAGTGCTCCACACCGACGTGGTGCATGCCCAGCTCAGTGGATTCCCGGTCCGCGTCCTCCAGCACCTGCTTGGCCGCGGAGGTGAAGGGGATGTGCCCGCTCGGGGTCTTCGTGCCCCTGGTGAGCGTGCGCTCCACCTGATCGCGCACCTCGGCCGCGGGCACCCCGATGCTCGCCAAGAACTCGGCGGCGAGGCTCTCCCCCTCACGAACCAGGCCGAGCAGCATATGCTCCGTGCCGATCCAGTTGTGGTTGTGCTCCCGGGCCTCCTCCTGGGCCAGTATCACCGCCCGGCGCGGCCCTTCGATGAAGCGCTCGAACATCTCTCACCCCGCAGCCAGGAGTACGGACAGATCCCGCCGGGCCCGCAGCGTGTGCGGATGGTCCGGGCCCAGCACCCGTTCGCGGTCCGCGGCCAGTTCGCGCAGCAGGGCCACCGCCTCGTCGCGCTCGCCCGTCCGGGCCAGGTTGTGGGCCAGGACATGACGGGTGCGCAGGGTGGCGGGGTCGTCCGTACCGAGGACGCGGCGCCGGTCGAACAGCAGCAGCCGCAGCATCCGTATCGCCTCGGGCCGCCGCCCCGACTCGCCCAGGTTGACGGCGAGGAACTGGCGGCTGCGGAGGGTGTCGGGGTGGTCGGGGCCGAGCAGCCGGGTCTGCCGGGCGTGGATCTCCCGCAGCCGGTCCGCCGACTCCGCGGGCGCCCCGGCGCCGCCGCGGGTGTGCGCGAGCCACTGTCCGGTGCGCAGCGTCGCCACGTGGTCGGCGCCCAGCAGGCTCTCCTGCTCCTCCAGCAGGGCGCCGAACGCCTCCGCCGCCTCCGCGTACTTCCCCGCCTCGCACAGCGCCACCGCGGCCTCGTGCCGGGCGGGGTCGTCGGGGAGGCGGTGGGCGCGGTTGCGGGCGAGGGCGAGCAGGGCGGCGTTCCGCGAGCCGCGCTGGAGGGGCGCGGGCAGGCCCTCCGCGGTCATGGTGGTCTGGAGCCGCCGGTAGACCTCGTCGATGCTGAGCAGTTCGGGCCCGCCCGCCACACCGTCCCGCAGCAGCCGGATCAGGCGGCCGGTGAACGCCGTGTTCTTCTCGCCGTCCTGGATCAGGGAGACCTCGTTGCCCTGGGAGGACGCCATCACATAGGTGCCCGCCACATCGACCTGCCCCAGCACGGCGGCCTCCGGCCCGGCCATGGTGCCGCTCAGCGCGCGGCCGGAGAAGCAGCAGTCGAGGATGATGACCTTCGAGCCGGCGCGGCTGTCGAGGACGACGTCGCGCAGTTTGCGGTATTCCAGGGAGCCGAACTCGGGGTCCTCGAATTCGCTGTCGGCCAGCGACAGATACAAGTCCTGCCGCCTGGGCGCGATCAGGCCGTGTCCGACGTAATAAGCCAGCAGCAGGTCTTCCGCCCCGGCCGCCGTCGCCCGTAAGGAACGGCCCACCTGCTGAATGTCGCCCTCGTCCAGCAGCACGGTGCAATGCCGGTCCGAAAGGCCCCCGTACGCGGGATGGGTGAGGGTCGCGGCCAGATCCTCGATGGTGTCGCGCACCGCCGGAAGGTCCGGAAGCTTTGGATCGGAATAGCGACTTGTGCCGATCAGGACCGCCCGGGAACGCTCGGAATCGGGCAACCGCATGGCTATTCCTCTTCTGCGCGCAGCGCCTGCCGGAGAATCTCCTCGACGGACTCCTTGGTCACGTGCCGGGCGTCGATCTCCAGCCGCTGCCCGTCCGGGCGGTGGACCGTGACCTTGATGCCGGAGCGGCGCGGCTGGGACAGCCAGGCCCGCAGCGAGCCCGCCAGGACGGAGAGTGCGCCGCCCGCGCCCAGCGAGACGACGAGCAGCTCCACGGCCGCGCCCATCTCGCCGTCGCGCGGCGGGGCCGCCTTCGGCCTCACCCGGCCCGCCAGTTCGGGTTCGTCGCGCAGCCATGCGGCAAGCTGCTCCAGGCTTTCGTCCGGCTCCGGGCCGTCGACCGAAATGTGGCACTCCACCGCTGCCCCCGTTTCCCCCCGGCGCGCGCCAAGCAGCATGGTGCGCGTCCATGCGAACACTCAAGGTAATGATAGAGCCCGGCGCGGACAAACGCGCCCGCGGACACCGGGCGGTTGGGCCTGGTGTCCGCGGGCGGTGCCCTCCGAGGAGGGCGTGCGGCTCCCGAACAGGTATGTGGTTTTCCGGGGTTATTCCCCGGTCTTGTACACGTGCATTCCCGGGATGGTCAGTTCGCCGCCGAACTGACCTGCCTGGGTGACCGTCACATCGGTGAAGAACACCTCGGGGATGTTCACCGGCGGCGGGCTCTTCGGGCTGAAGGTGATCGGGATGATGCCCAGGAGGTTGCCCTTCAGCTCCTCCGTGTACATGGTCACCGTGCCGTTGCGGAAGGTCGAGGTGGAACCCTCGCGCGCCGCCACGTTGGTGGTGGTCCCGGCCGGGCCCTTGACCAGCTGGTGCAGATCCTTGATGTCCACGCCCTCGGCGGTGAACTTGAGGACCTTCTTCGACTGGCCGTTGTGCGTCTTGACGTCGACGATGCCCTTGTAGTCCAGACCGTGCAGGGACAGCATCGTGGTCTTGAGGACCCACGGGTCGTCGGGCAGCGGGCTGGCGGTCGGCTCGTCCTCGGCGTTCTTGTACGCGTCGGCGTCGAACTCGGGGCAGGGGTAACCCACCTTGCCGCCGTCCGCGCCGTCGGACGGGGAACCGGACGGGGAGGGCTTCGGCAGGGCCTTGTCGGCCTTGTCCTTGGCGTCCTCGGCCGCCTTCTCCGCCTTGTCGACGGTGTCCTTCGCGCCGTCGCCGACCTTGTCCACCGTGTCCTTGACCGGGTTGTCGGCCGTCTTCTCGGTGGACGGGGAGGGGCTGGGCGTGGCGGAGGACGCCGACGGGCTGGGCGTGGCGCTGGGCTCGGCCGAGGCCTCGTCCTCGTCGGCGTCGTCCGGGTTGAAGACGTCGTGCAGCTTGTCCCCGATGCCCAGCGGGTCCAGCGGGTTCTTGGTCTCGGACTCCGACGGGCTGGGCGACGCGCTCGGCTCCTCGGACTCCTCCTCGTCCCCGGAACCCGACGAGCCGGACGGGCTCGGGGTCGGGGTGGTCGGGGTCGGCTTGGCGGGTGCGGTGTCCCCGCCCCCGGACGAGTCGGACGAGTCGGAGGAGCCGGACGGGGACTTGGAGCCCTGGTCCTTACCGTCCGTGCCGTCCGTGTCCTTGCCGTCCTTGCCGTCCTTGCCGTCGGACGTGTCCTTCTTGCCCTCGGCGTCGTCCTTGTCGGCCTCGTCGGGCTGGGAGACGCACGGTCCGGCCTTGTACCGGTCCTCGGCCCGCGTGTTGGCCGACGCGAGCTGCGGGGTCAGCCCCATGCCCATGAGCACGGCCGTCGGCATGGCGGCCAGCGCTATCGCCTTGCCCGCGGGCACCTGAAGGCGAGTGAGCATCGACTTCCTCGGCGCCGCATGCCGCGGTCCGGTTCTGGCCCGGCGCGGACTTCCGTCCGCGGCCTGCTCCTCTTCACCCCGCACGGTGCCTCCCATTCGTGGCTTCCTGGTCCGGTGCGGGTCCGGCTCCGGCCGGCTCCGGCACACCGCCATCGTCAGCGCCGTCCTTGGGCGCGGTTCCCGGCCCCTCGGCCGGCTGTGCCGTGGGGGTCTCGCCCGGCGCCCAGGCGACTCCCATGCCACCGCCGAACAGGGCGAGGAGGAATCCGATCAGGAAGCCGCCGATGTTGGACACGGGCAGCGACACCAGGCCGAGCAGGATCGAGGCGACCCCGGCGAACACCCGCACCATGGGCTGGAACCACATGGTCAGACCCAGCATCACCAGCAGTACGCCGATGATGAGCGAGGCGGATCCGGCGGTGGTGGACAGGTTGATCGTGAACCCGCCCGCGTTGAGGCTGTTGTACGGGAAGTACATGATCGGCAGCCCGGCCAGGGTGGTGAGCAGCCCCGCCCAGAACGGGCGCTGCCAGCGCCATGCCCTGAAGGACTTGCGCCAATGGCTGATACGGTCACGCGCCCCCGGCGACTCGGCACTCATTGAAAACAGCTCCCTGGGGCTGGCGATCTGGACGATCGCAAGTGTTCTACTGCGGTACTGAACTGCGTGGCGCCTGAGCGCTGCTGGGCGATGCCGGGTGAGGGGCAGCGCCGCGGCCCCCCACCCTTCCAGCTCAGCGCTCTAGAAGCACTCGTTCTTGCCCTTGCTGACCTTCATCGAAAGGCCGGAGAGCTTGAACGTGCCCGCACTGGTCGCCCAAGCGGTCTGCTTCACACCGGTCAGCGTCGCCGAATCGGCCTGCTGGGCGAAGGAGCCGGGAAGGGCCTTGTCACCCTTGTTGATCCCGGGACCCTTGTTCGCATCGCCCGCCGCCACACCGATGTCGATGCCGCGGAACGTCGCGTCGGCGTCCAGCTGGTCGAGGTCGATGAAGAGGTTCTTCGCCTCCACCGTCTTGCTGCCGTTACCGGCCGACAGCTTCAGCGACACATCGCCGAAGACCGGGACCGGGACGACCACCGACTGGCACAGACCCTTGAGCTTGGCGCTCTTGAACGCGGACACCGCGACGGGGATGTTCTTCCCGCCGTGCTGGGTGTCTATCGCGCCGTACTGGGCGAAGCCCGTACCGTCGAGCCGGTCGACCGCGACCTTGAACTGCTGGCCGGACACGTTGAACGAGGCCGCGAGCGCACCCTGTGACAGGGCGACGCCGATCGCGGCCGTGGCAGCAACGCTCGGGACCATGACAACGGCGAACCGCTTCCATCTGGTCCCGCCACGAGCCAGGGACTCCATGACTTTCCTCCTTCTCGGACGTACATCTCCGGATCGGGGCCGCGGCCCCGAACTGGGATGGGAGAAGTGCTACGTCCTCGGGAAGGAGAGCGCCCACGTCTCACAGGCGCGAACTGCACCCGCCGAAACACCGGCGATCACCCCCGAGCGACAACCACTGGCCACGCTTCTCGCGCAACCTCCTGGACAGGCCCTGCCCGTTGGGCAGAGACCCCCCTGTCCACGGCCGACGCCACTGCCGCCGGCCTGCCCGGTGGGGACCCACCCGCAGCACCGCACCGACCGGTTGCCGGGCTTCGTTGAAGATGGACCGAGCTTGGCCGATCGTGGTCCATTCACGGCCGGGGCACAAGGGGTTCGTTACTAGCGAGTAACGGGCTGATAACCGATCTGCGGCAGGTCGGTCGAGCCCGGGTACGCAGGGTCGCCGCCCAACGGCCGGAAAGAGGGGGAGATTTAACGGCAAGAACGGACAAAGCCCCGCCGCGGCCTTACTAGCAGTAACAGCAGCCGCGATTACCAAGTTTTGGTAAAGCGCGGCCGCTGTTCCGTTTGAGAGCCGCGAGGTCAGAACAGGACGCGCGCCAACGCGCTACGCGCCGTGACCACTCGGGGATCGTCACCGCCGATCACATCGAAGAGGCTCAGCAGGTGGAGCCGGACCGCCTCGCGGTCCTCCCCCGCCGTGCGCCGCACCGCGTCGACCAAGCGACCGAAGGCGTCCTCCACATGACCGCCCACCAGATCCAGGTCGGCCGCCGCGATCTGCGCCGCCGAGTCCGCCGGGCTGTCGGCGGCCGCCTTGCGCACCTGCTGCGCGTCCAGACCCTGCACCCGCTCCAGCAACTGGGCCTGGGCCAGACCGAGCTTGGCCTCCGCGTTGGCCGGGTCGTCGTTCAGCACGTTCTGATACGCGCGGACGGCACCGCCCAGGTCGCCCGCGTCCAGCGCCTCGTGGGCCGCGGCCAGCGCGCTGTCGTACGGACCCGCGGGCGCCTCCGGGGCCTCCTGCCCTGCGTCCTCCGCCGCGGGCTCGGCCGGGGCGCCGACGATGCCGAACTGCTGCTCCGCGGCCTGGACCAGCTGGTCCAGCACCTGGCGGATCTGCGCCTCCGGCGCCGCGCCCTGGAACAGCGGCACCGGCTGCCCGGCGACCACCGCGAACACCGCGGGGATCCCCTGCACGCCGAACTGCTGGAAGAGCATCTGGTTGGCATCGACGTCGATCTTCGCGAGGACGAACTTCCCCGCGTACTCCCCGGCCAGCTTCTCCAGGATCGGTCCGAGCTGCTTGCACGGCTCGCACCACTCAGCCCAGAAGTCGATGACGACCGGCACTTCGGTGGAGCGCTGGAGGACGTCCTGCTGAAAACCCGCCTCGTCGACGTCGAAGACCAGGCGCGTGGGCGCGGGCGCGCCCGTGCGGGCGGCGTCGGCCCGCGCCTTCTCCGCCTTCTGCTTCGCTTCCCCGGCCGCCTTCACCGCGGCGAGGTCGACCACTCCACTCATGGACATGTTCCGTGGCTGCATGGTCCTATCCTCCCCTCTCGACGCGGTGAATGGAAAAGCGCACCAGCCGATCCGCGGACAGGCCGGTCTTACGCTACGAGCCGTAGCGTAACCGGCCGGGACACCCGCGTCTACCTGCGAGTAGGGTCATGCGCCATGAGCCCGCCCAGCAGGCGCACAGGGCGCCCCCGCAGCGTCGAGGCCGACCGTGCCATCCTCGGCGCGACGCGTGCCGCCCTGGTCGAGCTGGGCTGGGGAAAGCTCACGATGGGCGACGTCGCGGCACGCGCCGGAGTCGCCAAGACGACCCTCTACCGCCGCTGGGCGGGCAAGAGCGAGCTGGTCGTGGACGCGGTCGCCGCGGTCTTCGACGAGCACCTGATGTCGGCCGACTGCGGCAGCCTGCGGGCGGACATCGAGAACGTGGTGGTGCGCTTCGCCGAGCTGCTGGAGCTGCCCGAGACCAAGACGGCGCTGATGGCCGTGGTCGCCGAGGCCACCCATGACGAGGCGCTCGGGGCCCGGGTCCGGTCCGCGATCGTGGACCGGCAGAAGCGGCTGGTGCTGATCGGCCGGGAGCGCGCGCAGCTGCGCGGCGAACTGCCGCGCGAGGACGATCCGGGCGCGGCGGCCCGCAACGCGGACCTGATCTTCGACGTGATCGCGGGCTCGGTGGTGCACCGGCTGCTGGTCAGCGCGGAGCCGGTGGACACGGAGTGGGCCCAGGGCTTCTCGACGCTGCTGCTGCACGGGCTGGCCGCGACGGCGCACCCGGGCGAAGCGAGCGCGCCGCCGGAGAGCGGTCAGAACCCGGCGGGCTCGGTGTAGATCCCCCACTCCCCGCGCAGCGCGTCACAGATCTCGCCGAGCGTCGCCTCGGCGCGCACCGCCTCCAGCATCGGCTCGATCATGTTGGAGCCGTCCCGGGCGGCCGCCACCAGCGTCTTCAGCCCCTCGGCGACCATGACATCGTCCCGTCCGGCCCTACGGGCGCCCAGCACCCGCACCTGCTCGCGCTCGACCTCGTGACCGACCCGCAGGATCTCCAGGTCGCCGGTGACCGAGCCGTGGTGACAGTTGACGCCGACGACCTTCTTGTCCCCCTTCTCCAGCGCCCGCTGGTACTGGAAGGCGGACTCGGCGATCTCCCCGGTGAACCAGCCGTCCTCGATGCCGCGCAGGATGCCGGAGGTGATCGGCCCGATCGGATGCTGCCCGTCCGGTACCGCCCGGCGGCCGCGCTCCTTGATCTGCTCGAAGATCTTCTCGGCGTCGGCCTCGATGCGGTCGGTGAGCGCCTCGACGTACCAGGAGCCGCCCAGCGGGTCGGCCACGTTCAGGATGCCGGTCTCCTCCATCAGCACCTGCTGGGTGCGCAGGGCGATCTCGGCGGCCTGCTCGCTGGGCAGCGCGAGGGTCTCGTCCAGGGCGTTGGTGTGCAGCGAGTTGGTGCCGCCGAGCACGGCGGACAGCGCCTCCACGGCGGTCCGTACGACGTTGTTGTACGGCTGCTGGGCGGTGAGCGAGACCCCGGCGGTCTGGGTGTGGAAGCGCAGCCACTGCGCCTTCTCGGACGTCGCCCCGTACGCGTCGCGCATCCAGCGGGCCCAGATGCGGCGGGCCGCCCGGAACTTGGCGATCTCCTCGAAGAAGTCGACGTGGGCGTCGAAGAAGAAGGACAGGCCGGGCGCGAAGGAGTTGACGTCCAGGCCGCGGGAGAGGCCCAGTTCGACGTAGCCGAAGCCGTCGGCGAGGGTGTACGCCAGCTCCTGCGCGGCCGTCGCCCCCGCCTCGCGGATGTGGTAGCCGGAGACCGAGAGCGGCTTGTACGCGGGGATGCCGCGCGCGCAGTACTCCATCAGGTCGCCGATCAGCCGCAGATGGGGCTCGGGCGGGAAGAGCCACTCCTTCTGCGCGATGTACTCCTTGAAGATGTCGGTCTGGAGCGTGCCGTTGAGCACCGCGTGGTCCACGCCCTGGCGCTCGGCGGCGACCAGGTACATGCAGAAGACGGGGACGGCCGGGCCGCTGATCGTCATCGAGGTGGTGACGTCGCCGAGCGGGATGTCCTTGAAGAGGATCTCCATGTCGGCCGCGGAGTCGATCGCGACGCCGCAGTGGCCGACCTCGCCGAGCGAGCGCGGATCGTCGGAGTCGCGGCCCATGAGCGTCGGCATGTCGAAGGCGACCGACAGCCCGCCGCCGCCCGCCTCGAGGATCATCTTGTAGCGCTCGTTGGTCTGCTCGGCGTTGCCGAAGCCCGCGAACTGGCGGATGGTCCAGGCGCGGCCGCGGTAGCCGGTGGCGTAGAGACCCCGGGTGTACGGGAACTCGCCGGGCCAGCCGATCCGCTCGAATCCCTCGATCGTGTCACCCGGCGCGGGCCCGTAGACCGGCTCGACCGGGTCCCCGGACAGCGTCGAGAAGTCGGCCTCGCGCTTGTGCGCCGCGTCGTACCGGGCCTGCCAGCGGCGGCGGCCCGCCTCAATGCCTTCGGCGTCCATACGTCAAATTTACTAGGACGTCCAACTAATTGTCGACGGCTGACGGCCCGTGTCGGGCCGACCGGGTGTCCGGCCGACCCGTTCCCGCAGGTCGGAAGGGGAAGAGCGGCTCAGGCCTTCGCGGTCTCGGGCTCGGATCCGCTGACCAGCGGCTCCAGCTCGCGGGAGACCTTGCGCTCGACGAAGAAGGCCGCGGTCGGGATGGTGCCCGCGAGCAGCACCCAGGCCAGCTTGCCGAACGGCCACTTCGCCTTGGAGCCCATGTCGAAGGCGAAGACCAGGTAGAGGACGTACAGCCAGCCGTGCGCGATGCCGACGACGCTGGTGAACCCGGCCGCGCCGCTCACGTCCAGCAGATACTTGGCGATCACGCCGATGGTCAGCAGGATCAGCAGCACACCGGTGACGTAGGCCATCGTCCGATAGCGGGTCAGGACGGATCGTTTCATGCGGTTGAGCGTAACCGCCCGTTCCGGGTCGATCTTCGCCGCCCCCGGGCGGTTACGCGCCCTCTTCCCCGGCGTCCTCGAAGTCCTCCGCGGCGATCCGCAGCGGACGCAGCATCCGGAAGATCTCCCCGCACTCGTCGGCGTCGTACACCCCGAGCCCGAAGTCCATCGCCATCAGGTCGCGGGTGGCCGACTCGACCACCTCACGGCCCTGCTCGGTGATGGTGGCGAGGGTGCCGCGGCCGTCGGCCGGATTGGGCCGCTTGTCGACCAGACCCGACTTGACCAGGCGGTCCACCGTGTTGGTGACCGAGGTCGGGTGCACCATCAGCCGCTCGCCGATCTTGGACATGGGCAGCTCACCGGACTTGGAGAAGGTGAGCAGCACCAGCGCCTCGTAGCGCGCGAAGGTCAGTCCGTACGGCTTGACCACCGCGTCGACCTGACCGAGCAGGATCTGGTGGGCCCGCATGATCGACGTGATCGCGGCCATCGACGGCACGGACCCCCATCGCTGCTTCCAGCGCTCATCGGCGCGGGCGATGGGGTCGAACGGCAAGCTGAGCGGCTTCGGCACGATACCGACCCTACCGGCCGGTCATATCGCGGTCAGCCCGGTCTCACCCCTCGAACCGGCCGCACCCGGCCCCGGCCCACTTCTACGCACCGTACGCCGCACCTCCAGCGCCACCAGGAGCGAGCACAGCGCGCCGCAGCCGCCCGCCAGCGCCGCCACGGCATGCACCGGCACGAACTCCGCGACGGCTCCCGACACCGCCATTCCCAGGCCCTGCGCGGTCATCAGCCCGGCCGTCAGCACGGTCATCGCCCGGCCCCGCAGCTCCTCCGGCACGGCCGCCAGGAACCACTGGTCGAGGCCGAGGGTGTAGGCGATCCCGAAGCCCGTCACCACCTGGAGGGCCAGCGCCCAGCCGAACGAGGGATCCGCGGCGTACCCGACGGCGGGCAGCGCCGCGAGCACCCCCACCGGCAGCGTCAGCCGGGCCCGTCCGCGCGGCCCCAGCAGGGAGCCCGCCAGGACCTCGCTCACGACCGCGCCGACCGGCATCCCGCACATCAGCAGCCCGAGCCCGACCGAGCCCAGCCCCTGGGCGTCCGCGTACGGCGTCAGCAGCGCCTCCGGCATCACCACGAACATCGGCGGCACCCAGGACAGCAGCAGCAGCGCCCGGACCCGGCGGTCGGCGAACAGCTGCCGGACGCCGCGCAGCGAGTCCCCGAGCAGCGCCCCGCCTGATGGGCCGGTCTTGTGGCGCGCGGGGCGGTGGCGGGTGCCGAAGCGGAGCAGCAGCGCCGAGCAGCACAGCCCCGCGGCCGTGATCGCGAGGACCGTGCGCGGCGACACGGCGGCCAGCAGCAGCCCGCCCGCCGCGAACCCGGCCAGCTGGGCGCTCTGCGCGGTGATCCGGATGACCGAGCGGCCCAGGACGAACAGATCGCCCTCGCCGACGATGTCGCCGAGCGTGGCCGACCGGGTGCCGCTGAACACGGGCGAGATCGCCGCGGGCACGCAGCGCAGCGCGAGCAGCACGGCCACCGGCATCCCGGGCACCGTCATGGCGGCCACGCAGCACGCGTGCAGCAGATCGCACACGACGAGCACCCGGCGGGCCGGGTAGCGGTCGGCGACGGAGGACAGCAGGGTGCCGCCGATCACGTACGGCAGCAGCGCGGTCGCGAAGGTGAGGGCGCTGAGGAGGGGCGACCCGGTGAGCCGGTAGACGAGGACGGACAGCGCGATGCCGCCCGCCATCTCGCCCAGCATCGAGATGAGGTGCGCGGCGAAGACCGTGCGGAACTCACGGACGGCGAAGACGGCCCGGTAGCCGGTGCGCGGCGACTCCGCGCCCGGGGCCCGGAGCGGGTCCGCGCGCGGTGATCCGTCCGTGGGTAAGGCGGGTGGGTCCGGCGCTTCGGGGGCGTTCGGCATGGGCACAACGGTGCCCGGGCGGACGGGCGGGCTCTAGTGTTTCGGGCGAGGCCGAATCACGAGCCCCGCCGAAGGGGGACGCCATGCCGCTCCACCTGCGCTTCGGCAAGGACGACCTGCTGCGCTGCCGGTTCGCCGTCTCGCCGCTGGGCCAGACGCATGAGGCGGTGAGAACCCTGCGCCGCCGCGAGCGGCACGGCTATCACCTGCCCTGGCTGCGGCGGGTGCGGGACGCGGTGGCCGGGCTCGACCTGTCGGAGCTGTGGCTGCTGATGCCGGTGCGGGGCGGATACACGCCGGACTTCCTGGGGCGGCCTCCTGAGGAGCCGTACGCCTCGTTCGAGGACGAGCTGGCGCGGGTGCGGGCGACCGACGCGGACACCGCGCACCGGGAGCTGTCGCGCTCGCTGGCCTGTACCCGTGGCGCGGCCGCCACCCCGGCGGGCGCGGCGATGCTGGACGATCCGGCCGGCGCCGTCCACCGGCTCGCCGATCTCACCGAGAAGGCCTGGCGGCTGCTGGTCGAACCGGACTGGCCGCGGCTGCGGAGCCTGCTGGAGGCCGATATCGCCTACCGTTCGCGGCAGCTCGCGGACGGCGGTCTGGAGCGGCTGTTCGCGGATCTGCGCCCGGGGCTGGCCTGGGCCGACGGCACGCTGAGGGTCCGTACCCGGTACCAAGCGGTGATGAACCAGGAGCTGGGCGGGCGGGGCGTGCTGCTGATGCCCAGCGTCTTCGTCTGGCCGGATGTGGTGAGCGGCTTCGCCCCGCCGTGGCAGCCGACCGTGATCTACCCGGCGCGCGGGGTGGGCAGGCTGTGGCGGGAGCCGGACGCGGGGGCGGCGCAGGCGCTGGGGCGCCTGCTCGGGGCGAACCGGGCGGCGGTCCTGGCCGCCCTGGAGGAGCCCGCCTCCACGACCGCCCTCGCCCACCGCCTGGGCCTGGCCCCGTCGTCGGTATCGGCCCATCTGACCGTGCTGCGGGCGGCGGGCCTGCTGGTGTCACGCCGCCGGGGCCATCAGGTGCTGTACGAGCGCACCCCGCTGGGGATGACCCTGGCGGGCGGAGGGTGAGCCGTTCCCGTACGCCACGAGGCGACTGGGCAGCTACGCGGCTACGCGGACAGGTGGCGCTCCACCGTGTCCACCTTCGAGGTGAGGCCGTCCGTCACGCCCGGGCGGATGTCGGCCTTCAGGACGACGGAGACGCGCGGAACACGCGCCTCCACCGCCGCCACGGCGCGCTTGACCACGGCCATGACCTCGTCCCACTCGCCTTCGATCGAGGTGAACATCGCGTCCGTACGGTTCGGCAGCCCCGACTCGCGCACCACCCGCACCGCGTCCGCGACGTACTCCCCCACGTCCTCGCCGACGCCCAGCGGGGTCACCGAGAAGGCGACGATCATACGTTGACCACGCCCTCGCGACGGGCCCGCGCCGCGATCACACCGGCCTCGGCCTCGCGCTTGAGCTTGCGCTCGGCGAAGAAGCCGCCGGTGGGCAGGACGGAGAGGACGAAGTAGAGGACGGCGGTCTTCCAGCCCCACTTGGTGCGGTTCCAGGCGTCCGCCCAGAAGACCACGTAGAGGATGAAGAGGACGCCGTGCACCATGCCCATCACCGGCACCGCGTTGAAGTCCGTGGTGCGCTTGAGCACCGAGCAGACGAGCAGCAGCAGGAAGGACACGGCCTCGGGCGCGGAGACCAGGCGGAGCCGGCGCAGCGCGGTGGCGGTCTTGAAGTCCACGAGAGCACCTTCGCATGAGGAGACACGGACAACGGATCGGACAGGGCGCTTGTGAAGCCATGCACAAGCGCTCCTATTGTCGCAGCCCCGCCCGCGATCATTTCTCCCGGGTGGCGGGACCGATACCGTCGGTTCCGTGGCTCACTTTCGGCTCCAGGGATCCAGGGTGCTCGCCGTCGACCTGACCGGCGACTCCGTGAAGGCGAAGAACGGCGCGATGGTCGCGTACGAGGGGGACATGACCTTCAAGAAAAGGACGGGCGGCGGGGAGGGCTTGCGCGGCATGGTGACGCGGCGGCTCACCGGCGAGCAGATGGAGGTCATGGAGGTGAAGGGGCACGGCACGTGCTACTTCGCCGACCGGGCGAGCGAGATCAACCTGGTGTCGCTGCACGGCGAGAAGCTGTACGTGGAGGCGGGCAACCTGCTGTGCACGGACGCGGCCCTGCGCACCGGCACCTCCTTCACCGGGCTGCGCGGCTCCGCGCAGGGCAACGGGCTGTTCACCACGACCGTGGAGGGCACCGGCCAGGCGGCGCTCGTCTCGGACGGCCAGGCGATCGTGCTGCGCGTGACCCCGCAGACCCCGCTCCAGGTCGACCCGGGCGCGTACGTGGCCCACACCGGCAACCTCAAGCAGCACTTCCAGTCGGGCGTGAACTTCCGCGCGCTGATAGGTGAGAGCGGGGGCGAGGCCTTCCAGATCCGCTTCGAGGGCGAGGGACTGGTGTACGTGCAGCCCAGCGAGCGCAACACGATCGGGGGCGATGTCTGATGCCGTTCACCAATCTCACCTCCCGCATGGTGGAGGCCCAGGTGATGCCCGGCCAGACGCTGTTCAGCCAGCGCGGCGCGATGCTGGCGTACCGCGGCCAGGTGCGGTTCACGCCGAGCATCACCGGCGGTCAGCGCGGGGTGATGGGCATGATCGGGCGGCGGGTCGCGAACGAGGCGACGCCGCTGATGACCATAGAGGGCCAGGGCACCGTGATGTTCGGGCACGGCGGACACCACGTGCAGGTGATCGACCTGGTCGGCGACACGCTGTACGTGGAGTCGGACCGGCTGCTGGCGTTCGACGGCTCGCTGCGCCAGGGCACGATGTTCCTGGGGTCGCAGGGCGGGGTGATGGGCATGGTGCGCGGCCAGGTGACCGGCCAGGGGCTGTTCACCACCACGCTGGAGGGGCAGGGTTCGGCGGCGGTGATGGCGCACGGCGGGGTGATCGAGCTGCCGATCCAGCCGGGGCGTCCGGTCCATGTCGATCCGCAGGCATATGTAGCCCACCGGGGTGATGTTCGCAATAAGCTCTCGACGGCCCTCGGCTGGCGCGACATGGTGGGCCGCGGCTCGGGGGAGGCCTTCCAGCTGGAGCTGTCCGGCACCGGCACGGTCTACGTCCAGGCATCGGAGGAGAAGCTGTGAACGGCCCCGTCATCCACGACGCGTACACGCTGCCGGCCGACGACAACGTCAATCCGTACGCCTTCAGCGTGGAGTTGGACGGGCAGTGGTTCCTCCAGAAGGGGAAGATGGTCGCCTACTACGGGCAGATCGGCTTCCAGGGCATCGGGCTCGGGCGGTTCGACCGGCTCGTCGCGGGCAGCTTCCACTCGCCCCTGCACGCCGCCGAGTGGGTGGTGGCGGAGGGCAAGGGCAAGATGGTGCTCGCGGACCGCGCCTTCGACGTCAACTCCTATGACCTGGACGACGGGAACCTCACCATCCGGTCGGGCAATCTGCTCGCCTTCCAGCCGTCACTGGCGCTGAAGCAGTCGATCGTGCCGGGCTTCCTGACGCTCATCGGGACGGGGAAGTTCGTGGCGGCGTCCAACGGGCCCGTGGTCTTCATGGAACCGCCGATCCGGGTCGATCCGCAGGCGCTGGTCGGCTGGGCGGACTGCCCGACCCCCAACCACCACTACGACCACGAGTATCTGCGCGGGGTCATGGGCGGCATCCGGGCGCACACCGGACTCGGGGGCACATCGGGCGAGGAGCACCAGTTCGAGTTCGTGGGCGCCGGGACCGTGCTGCTCCAGTCGACGGAGGAGTTGATGGAGGAGATAGCCGTCGGCGCGACGGGGGGTACCGGTTCGTGAGCGTGAACATGCGGAGTGTAACGTCGAACAGGTGACCTCTAGCCCGATACATCCATTGGTTCGGAATTCAACTTCTATAGGTAGAATACATCCCATGGAGACCGAGAACGGCACACGCTGGCTCAGCGATGAGGAGCAGCGCGCCTGGCGCACCCACCTGGACGTCAGCCGGCTGCTGACCTACCAGCTCGAACGAGACCTCCAGCCGTTCGGACTGACCATGAACGACTACGAGATCCTGGTCAACCTCTCGGAGTCGGAAGAGCACCGGATGCGGATGAGCGACCTCGCGTCCGCGACGCTCCAGTCCAAGAGCCGTCTCTCCCATCAGATCACCCGGATGGAGAACGCCGGGCTGGTCCGCCGCGAGAACTGCGAATCCGACCGGCGCGGGCTCTACGCCGTCCTCACCGAGCACGGCTGGGACACCATGCGCAAGGTCGCGCCCCACCACGTCGAATCGGTGCGCAAGCACTTCATCGACCTGCTGTCCCCGGCCGATCTGGAGGCGCTGTACGGGTCGCTGGTGCCCGTGGCCGACCATCTGCGCATCCAGCGCGGCCGCGTCTAGCTCAGCGGCAGCCGCACCTCGAACAGGGCGCCGCCGCCCGGCGCCTCACCCACGGTCAGCGTGCCGCCGTGCCGCACCACCACGTCCCGCGCGATGGCGAGGCCGAGCCCGGCCCCGCCATCGTCGCGGCTGCGGGCGTCGTCGAGCCGTACGAACCGCTCGAAGATCCGCTCCCGTTCGGACTCCGGCACCCCGGAGCCGTCGTCGGCGACCGCGACCACGCCCTCGGCGCCGTCCGCCCGCACCGACACCCGCACCTCGCCGCGCGCGTGCCGCTGCGCGTTGTCGACCAGGTTGCCCAGCACCTGGGTGAGCTGCCCGCGGGAGCCGGTGGCGGCCACCGCAGCCAGGTCGGTGCGCACCGGCACCCGGTCCCCGGTCCGCTGCTCCACCGTCTCCCGCACCAGCTCGTCCAGCTCCACCCTGCTGTCCGCGCGGGGGCGCTCCCCCGCGTCCAGCCGGGCCAGCAGCAGCAGATCGGCCGCCAACCGCTGGAGCCGCACCACATCCTCGACCGCGCCCGGCAGGTCCAGCAGCTCGGGGTGGGCCACGCCCACCTCCAGCTGGGTACGGAGCGAGGCCACCGGCGAGCGCAGCTCGTGCGAGGCGTCGGCCACGAACGCCCGCTGCCGCTCCACCGCCGCCTCCAGCGCAGTGAGCGTCTCGTTGGTGGTCCGGGCCAGCCGCGCCACCTCGTCGTGCGAGTCCGGCTCGGGCACCCGCCGGGACAGGTCCGTACTCGCCGTGATGGCGGACATCTCCTGCCGGATGCCCTCCACCGGCCGCAGCGCGCGCCGCGTCACCAGCCAGGTCACCCCGGCGACCACGAGCAGCAGCAGCGGCAGCCCGATCAGCATCGCCTGCCGCACCGTGCCGACCGCGTCGCGCTCGGTGGCCAGCGGCGCGCCCGCGTAGACGGTGACCTCGTCGCCCTGCGGGCTGGTGGCCTCCACGGCCGCCCAGCGGTAGTCGGCGGTGGTGCCGTCGATCCGGGCGGAGCCGTTGACGTACTTCACGTCGCCGTCGACCTCGCCCTCCTCGCGCTCGCCGTCCGGCGCCACGGGCACGGGACGCACCGACGGGCTCGCCGTGCCCGTCACGGCCTCCAAGTCCTCGCTGACCGCCCGCACCCGGCGCTTGTCGTCCACCACCTGCACCGGGGTGTCGTCGTCCAGGTCCAGAGCGCGGTAGCCGGTCCCCGCGGCTATCTTCGACGCCACCTCGCGCGCCTCCACCTGGGCGTGCAGCCCGGCCTGGTCCGCCAGGTTGCCCTGGAGCACCCGCAGGACCGCGAGCCCCGCGGCCACCAGTGCCACGGCCACCACCACGGTCGCGCCGAGCGCGGCCCGCGCCCGTACCGAACCGAATGCCCTACCCACGGAGCCGGTACCCCGCTCCCCGCACGGTCTCGATGAACCCCGGCCCCAGCTTGCGGCGCAGGGCGCTGACGTACACCTCGACGATGTTGGGGTCGCCGTCGTACGCGAAGTCCCACACGTGCTCCAGGATGTCCGCCTTGGAGCAGACGTCCCCGCCGTTCATCGCCAGGTGCTCCAGCACCGAGAACTCCTTGGCGGTCAGGGACACCTCGTCCCCGTCCCGTTCCACCCGGCGCGCGCCCCGGTCCACCGCGAGCGCCCCCACCCGCAGCACCGGCGAGGCTCCGGCGCCGCGCCGCCGCAGCAGCGCCCGCACCCGGGCGACCAGCACGACGTACGAGAACGGCTTGGTCAGATAGTCGTCGGCGCCGGTGTCCAGCCCCTCCGCCTCGTCGTACTCGCCGTCCTTCGCCGTGAGCATCAGGATCGGCACCTCGTGCCCGGCAGCCCGCAGGGCGCCGCAGACGCGGTAGCCGTTCATCCCGGGCAGCATGATGTCGAGGACGATCAGGTCGTACGCGCCCTCCTGGGCCCGGTGCAGCCCTTCCCGTCCGTCGTGCACCACGTCGACCGCGAACCCCTCGGCCCGCAGCCCCTTGGCCAGCGACAGGGCGAGCCGCCGCTCGTCCTCCACAATCAGCAAACGCATGGGGCCAAGCGTGGCAGAGCCCACCTGAAGGATCCTTCAGGTGGGCTGCGGGCCTACGCGCCCGCCGCCCTTTCTGTGACGCCCGCCACCAGCTCGTCCGCCGCCGCGTACGGGTCCAGCTCGCCCGCCACGACCCGCTCCGCCAGCGCGCCCAGGCGGCGGTCGCCGTGCAGATCCCCGATGCGGGCCCGCAGCGCGGTCACCGCGATCGTCTCGACCTCGCCCGCCGCGCGCCGCATCCGGCGCTCGGCCAGCACGCCGTGCTCCTCCATCCACGCCCGGTGCTTCTCCAGGGCCTGCACGACCTCGTCGGTGCCCTCGCCGCGCGCCGCGACGGTCTTCACGATCGGCGGCCGCCAGTCCCCCGGTGCCCGGGCCTCGCCCAGGCCCAGCATGTGGTTCAGCTCGCGGGCGGTGGCGTCGGCGCCCTCCCGGTCGGCCTTGTTGACCACGTACACGTCGCCGATCTCCAGGATCCCGGCCTTGGCCGCCTGGATGCCGTCGCCCATGCCCGGGGCGAGCAGCACCATGGTCGTGTCGGCCTGGGCGGCGATCTCCACCTCGGACTGGCCGACGCCGACCGTCTCCACGATCACCACGTCGCATCCGGCCACGTCCAGCACCCGGATGGCCTGCGGGGCGGCCCAGGCGAGGCCGCCCAGATGCCCGCGGGTGGCCATGGAGCGGATGTAGACGCCGGGGTCCGAGGCGTGCTCGGACATCCGGATCCGGTCACCGAGGAGCGCGCCGCCGGAGAAGGGCGAGGAGGGGTCGACGGCGAGCACCCCGACCCGCTTCCCCGCCCTCCGGTACGCCGAGACGAGCGCGGAGGTCGACGTGGACTTGCCGACCCCCGGCGAACCGGTCACCCCGACCACGTACGCACCCTGCGCCAGCGGCGCCAGCGCCGCCATCACCTCGCGCAGCCGCGGGGAGTCGCCCTCGATCAGCGAGATGAGCCGGGCGACCGCGCGCGGCCGCCCCTGCCGGGCCTGCTCCACCAGCGTGGGCACATCAGCGTCAGCCATGGGTGCCGCGCTCCTCGTCACTCGTACGGACGACCGGTTTCGGCCACGTCATACCCCGGGGAGTTATGCCCCCGGGACGCGGACGATCAGCGCGTCGCCCTGGCCGCCCCCGCCGCACAGCGCCGCCGCGCCGACGCCGCCGCCGCGCCGCCGGAGCTCCAGCGCCAGGTGGAGCACGATGCGGGCGCCGGACATGCCGATGGGGTGGCCGAGGGCGATCGCGCCGCCGTTCACGTTCACCTTTTCGGAGGAAAGGCCCAGGTCCTTCATTGACTGCACGGCGACCGCGGCGAACGCCTCGTTGATCTCGATCAGGTCGAGATCGTCCACCGTGAGCCCCTCCTTGCCCAGGGCGTGCGCGATCGCGTTGGACGGCTGGGACTGGAGCGAGTTGTCGGGCCCGGCCACATTGCCGTGGGCGCCGATCTCGGCGATCCACTCCAGGCCCAGTTCCTCGGCCTTCTCCTTGCTCATGACGACGACGGCGGCCGCCCCGTCGGAGATCTGCGAGGACGATCCGGCCGTGATCGTCCCGTTCCCGTCGCGCGCGAAGGCCGGGCGCAGCTTGGCCAGGGACTCCACGGTGGTCTCGCCGCGGATGCCCTCGTCCTTGGCGAAGACGACCGGGTCGCCCTTGCGCTGCGGGATCTCGACCGGGGTGATCTCGGCGTCGAACAGGCCGTTCTTCTGGGCGGCGGCGGCGCGCTGGTGGGAGCGGGCGGCGATCTCGTCCTGCTCGGGGCGGCCGATGCCGAGCCGGGTGTTGTGCGCTTCGGTGGATTCGCCCATGGCGACGTTCTCGAAGGCGTCGGTCAGGCCGTCGTGGGCCATGGCGTCGAGCATCTGGATCGCGCCGTATTTGTGGCCGTCGCGGGAGCCCGGCAGCAGATGGGGCGCGTTGGTCATGGACTCCTGGCCGCCGGCCACCACGATGTCGAACTCCCCGGCCCGGATCAGCTGGTCGGCCAGCGCGATGGCGTCCAGTCCGGACAGGCACACCTTGTTGACGGTGAGGGCGGGGACGCTCATCGGGATACCGGCCTTGACGGCCGCCTGACGTGCGGGAATCTGCCCGGCACCGGCCTGGAGCACCTGCCCCATGATCACGTACTGCACCTGGTCACCGGTGACCCCGGCCCGCTCCAGCGCGGCCTTGATCGCGAAGCCTCCCAGGTCGGCACCGGAGAACGAGCGCAGGCTGCCGAGGAGGCGGCCCATGGGGGTACGGGCTCCCGCCACAATCACAGATGTCGTACGAGTCATGGTGCGTCCTCCGCGGGGAGAAGGAAGTTAACGAGGGTTATCGTCAATGTACTGACGAGTACCCGCCCGGTCACCGCCCCATCGGTGTGATCGCGCGCACGTTGCGTAACCGGCCGTGTAGCGGTGCACTAAGCCCATGCTGACGAGAATCGACCACATCGGGATCGCCTGCTTCGACCTGGACAAGACCGTCGAGTTCTACCGTGCCACGTACGGCTTCGAGGTGTTCCACTCCGAGGTCAACGAGGAGCAGGGCGTCCGTGAGGCCATGCTGAAGATCAACGAGACCTCGGACGGCGGGGCCTCCTACCTCCAGCTGCTGGAGCCGACCCGGGAGGACTCCGCGGTCGGCAAGTGGCTGGCGAAGAACGGTGAGGGCGTCCATCACATCGCGTTCGGCACCGCCGACGTCGACGCCGACTCCGAGGCCATCCGCGACAAGGGGGTCCGGGTGCTGTACGAACAGCCCCGACGTGGGTCGATGGACTCGCGCATCACGTTCCTCCACCCCAAGGACTGCCACGGTGTGCTGACCGAACTCGTGACCGCGGCGACACCCGGTGAAGCGGACCACTGAAGCGGACCACTGACCTACCCCTTCCCCGGCCGGTAGAGTGCAGGCTCGGCCGGGGTACGGGAATCGAGAGGGATCGGGGTCCGGCCCGGGCTGAGCCGATGATCTGACACCATTTCTTCGGAAGGGCCAGCTCCGGTCCGCCCGGCACGCATCACGCCGGGTCGGGGCCGCGAGGGACCGCAAGGGACTGCCAGGAACCGCGCGGTACGGAGCCGGCCGCCACCGCGACCAGGGGACGGATGGGACCGCGCAGTGCGGGGCTACGACCGCTACGAGCCTGACGATCACCTCTCGAAGTTCGAGGCCGAGATGGAGCGGCTGAAGAACGAGCGGGAGAAGGCCGTCCAGCACGCCGACGACCTCGGCTACCAGGTCGAGGTTCTGCGCGCCAAGCTGCACGAGGTGCGGCGCGCGCTGGCGAGCCGCCCTGCCTACGACAGCGCCAACGTCGGCTACCAGGCAGAGCAGTTGCTGCGGGACGCCCAGCTCCAGGCGGAGCAGGTGCGTGCCGACGCCGAGCGCGAGCTGCGGCAGACCCGCGCCCAGACCCAGCGGCTGCTCCAGGAGCAGGCCGAGCAGCAGGCCCGGCTCGAAGCCGAGCTGCACGCCGAGGCCGTGGCCCGCCGTCAGCGGCTGGACCAGGAGCTGGCCGACCGCCGCGCCACGGTCGAGTCCCACGTCAACGAGAACGTCGCCTGGGCCGAGCAACTGCGTGCCCGCACCGAGGCGCAGGCCCGCCGGCTGCTGGACGAGTCCCGGGCCGAGGCCGAGCAGGCGCTGACCGCCGCCCGCGCCGAGGCGCAGCGCCTCGCCGACCAGGCCCGGGAGCGGCTGGGCTCGGAGGCGGAGGCCGCCCGCGCCGAGGCCGAGGCGATCCTGCGCCGGGCCCGCACCGAGGCCGAGCGGCTGCTGACCAAGGCGGGGGCGCAGGCCCAGGAGGCCACCGAGCACGCCGAGCAGCTGCGCACCTCCACCACCCAGGAGTCGGACCAGGCTCGTCGGCACGCCGCCGAGCAGACCCGCGCCGCGGAGGCGCGGATGCTGGAGGCCGAGACGGCGCTGCGCGAGGCGCGCGCCGAGGCCGAGAAGGTGCTCGGCGAGGCGAAGGACGCGGCGGCCAAGCGGCTTTCGGCCACCGAATCGGACAACGAGCAGCGCGCCCGCACCGCCAAGGCGGAGGTCGCCCGGCTGGTCGGCGAGGCCACCAAGGAGGCCGAGGCGATCCGCGCCGAGGCCGAGCAGATGCGGGACGACGCCCGCGCCGAGGCCGAGCGGCTGCTCTCCGAGGCCGGTGAGGACGCCCGGGCCCGGGTCGCCGAGGACTCGGCGGCGCAGCTGGCCAAGGCGGCGCGCAGCGCCGAGGAGGTGCTGTCCCGCGCCTCGGAGAAGGCGCAGGCCACCACCAAGGCGGCGGCCGAGGAAGCGGAGCGCATCCGGCGCGAGGCCGAGGCGGAGGCCGACCGGCTGCGCTCGGAGGCGCACGACACCGCCAACCAGCTCAAGGGCGCGGCGAAGGACGACACCAAGGAGTACCGCGCCAAGACCGCCGAGCTCCAGGAGGAGGCGCGGCGGCTGCGCGGCGAGGCCGAGCAGCAGCGGTCGGACGCGGTCGCCGAGGGCGAGCGGATCCGGGCCGAGGCGCGCCGCGAGGCGGTCGAGCAGATCGAGGAGGCGGCCAGCACCGCCGAGGAGCTGCTGACCAAGGCCAAGCAGGACGCGGAGGAGACGCGTTCGGGCGCGACCGCCGAGAGCGAGCGGGTCCGCACCGAGGCGATCGAGCGGGCGAACGCGCTGCGCCGCCAGGCCGACGAGCTGCTGAAGCGGGCCCGCGGCGAGGCCGAGGAGCTGGTGACCTCGGCCGAGGAGCAGGCCGGGCGGGTCAAGGAGGAGGCGGCCCGTACCGCCGAGGAGCTGCGCGAGGAGGCCGAGCAGGCGGCCGAGGCGCGGCGCAGCGAGGCCGAGGCCGAGCTGACCCGGCGGCACGAGGAGGCGGAGGCGCGGTTCAGCTCCGCCGAGCAGGAGCTGAACGACGCCCGGACCGAGGCCGAGCGGCTGCGCCGGGAGGCCGCCGAGGAGGTCGAGCGGCAGCGCGCCGAGTCCACCGAGCGGCTGGACGCCCTGCGGCAGCAGGCCGAGGAGGAGGCCGACCGGCTGCGCGACGAGGCCGCCGCGGACGCGTCCAACGCGCGCGCCGAGGGCGAGTCGGTGGCGGTGCGGCTGCGGAGCGAGGCCGCCGCGGAGGCGGAGCGGCTGCGGAGCGAGGCGCAGGAGACCGCGGACCGGGTGCGGGCGGAGGCGGCGAGCGCCGCCGAGCGCATCGGCGCCGAG
>NZ_RIBZ01000159.1:0-2235 GCF_003721215.1 Streptomyces botrytidirepellens | reverse complement strand
ACTCGCGGCGCCGGGGCCGCCCCATGCCCACATCCGCCACCGGCGGACCGCGAACCGGCCCACATGAGCGCCCGGCTGGCCGGGCCGTGCCGCGTGCGGTCCCCCGGTTCCCGTACCGCGTGCGGGGTGCGGGAACGGCGAATGTCGGGATGCCTTGTGGTGGTTGCGGGTGTTGCCGGCCGCCGGGTGAGGGTACGGCCACCGGCCCCGGGGGGAGTGGTGACCACCAGCCCCCTTTCCGGTGCCGGGCCGAATTCCCGCCGACCCGCTGGAGGCTCTGCCGTGCCGTTCTCGACAGCCGCACAAGCCCGCATCGACGCCCTCACCCCGCTCACCCGCTTCGGCCCTGCCTACCGGCGCAGTGTCGCCGAGGCACTCGCCTTCGCCCGCGGCGCGGCCCGCTGGGGCGACTGCGCCTGCCTGTACCTCGTCGAAGCAGAAGTGTGCGCGGGCACCCGCTCCCGAGACGACCTCGCCCGGGCCCGGGCCACCACCAGCCCCGAGCACCTGACCCAAGGCGGTGTCATCCACGACGCCTTGTGCAGCTGCCCCGCCCGCACCTCTTCCTGACCCGCGGCGCCCGGCCGCGCCCCCGCCCCGTACAGCCGCCCCTACAACCCGGAGTCGACCATCATGAACACCGCTCTCGCTCCTGCCTCCGAGCCCATCCCTGGCGCAGCCGGAACCCCAATCGACCTCGCAGGACTCACCGCGTACACGGCTGGCATCGTGCGCCTTGCCGAAGCGAAGGGCCTCCGTCCCACCTGGGGTCAGCCGTATGGCCGCACCCGCCGCATCATCCTCAACGCCATCGGTCCGCACGGCGCGTTCGGCTCCATCGTCATCGGCCGCACCAGCGGCAAGGTCCTGCGCGCCGAAGTGATCCACGGCAACGACGCCACACGTCCCTGCCGCGCCCAAGGCACCAACGCCGTCCGCATCCTGCTCAACGACGTCCGCCGGTCCACCTGCCAACCCGACTGCGACGCCCCTTCCTCAGCCGACTGCCGCCGCTGAACAACCGTGCGCGGCCCACGCTGGCCGCCCCGGCTCGTCCCGCTGCCCGACCCCGCACACACGCCCCCGCACCACCGCCAGCTGAACCGCCCGCGTCGCCCCGCAACCCCGCCGGGTGCCCCGCGCCCCGGGCCCCGCCTGATGGTTTGCGGGGCTTACCCTCGTCTGGAGGAGTGTGGTGGTGCCGGAAGGATGCTCCCGCTCCACCCGCGCCGAGGTTGACCAGGGCCCGTCTCCTCCCTTTCTCGCTCGTTGGGCCCGCCTTCTGCCACCTCGTGCGGGGGCGGGCCCTTCCGCGTTCCCGGCTTCAACACCCGCTTGTCCGCCCCCTCCAGGCCCGCCCGCTGAGCGGGGGAGCGGGGGTTGTGCCGCTATCCTCGCGGNGTCGGTCCCGGCCGGGACCGACCCCGCTCGAAGGTCTGTCGCCCTTTCTCGGTGCAGGGTGTGAGCGTCCGGCACTGCCCGCCCCGCTCCGGACGCAGGCGCCCCGCCGCGCCCCCGGTACCGGCCTCCATCAGCTGCTTGTCGCCCGTTCGGAAGGACCCTGTCATGCTCCTGATCGCCATCATCGAGCTGCCCGGCGCGTTTTGTGCATGGTTCGACGGCACCAGCCTTGCCAGTGGCGATGACGACAGCGACCCGCAGTGCAAGGCCGTCCGCCTCGCCTACCGCGCAGGCCGCACACACACGACCCCCGACGACGAAGACGACTACTACGTCACCGTCGCCGCCACCGACACCGAACTGCGCCTGTTGGAGGAGTACGCGGGCTACTGCCTCAACGCCAACACCGACGAGCCGGACGAGAGGGAGATCGAGGCCGCGCAGAAGGTCATGGAGCGTGCGGCAGCCGCCCGTGCGCAGCTGCGTGCACGCAAGGCCGCCGACACCCGCTGCGGTCAGGCCCCGGCCGGGCCGCAGCCGTAGGACACCCCCGGCCGCCGCCAGGACCCAGCAACTGATTCGCCCCGGTGACCGTCCGTCCCGCGCGCCGCCCGCCGGGTGGACTGCCCGGCGGGCAGGGGTGGTGTCTCTTACCCCGCAGTCCACGACACTCAGACGCCGTGTCAGAACCTCACGATATTGGGTTCTGGCAGGCGTGAATTGCTGAAGCGGAAGGGAAGGGACATAAAGATCATGATGGACTATCCGCCGGAGTTCACCGGATCGTGCGATCGGTGCGGCCAGTCCGTGGACGGCCCCGACGTCGCTTGCGAC
>NZ_RIBZ01000158.1:0-5405 GCF_003721215.1 Streptomyces botrytidirepellens | reverse complement strand
CGGCCGACGGGGCCTCGGGGGCGGCGGGCTCGGCGAGGGCGTCGTCGGCGGGGGCCTCGGGCGCTGCCGCCGCGAGGGTGCCGCCCGGCGGCACCTTGGGCTGCCACTGCTCGCCCCGCTTGCCCGCGTCCATGGCCTCGTTGGCGAGCCGGTCCGCGTGCTTGTTCTTCTCGCGCGGGATCCAGCCGTACGTCACCTGGCCGGGCGGCAGGAGTCCCTTGGCCTCGGTGGCGAGCGGCCGCATGTCCGGGTGCTTGATCTTCCAGCGGCCGGACATCTGCTCGATGACCAGCTTGGAGTCCATCCGGACCTGCACCTCCGCCTCCGGGTCGAGGGCGTGGGCGGCCCGCAGACCGGCGATCAGGCCCTTGTACTCGGCGACGTTGTTGGTCGCGGTGCCGATGTACTCGGCGACCTCGGCGAGCGGTTCGCCGGTCACCGCGTCGAGGACGACCGCGCCGTACCCGGCGGGCCCCGGGTTGCCCCGGGAGCCGCCGTCGGCCTCGACGATGAAGCGACGCCGTGCCATCGGCCTTACAGCCCCGACTCGGGCGTACGGACCAGGATCCGGCGGCAGTTCTCGCACCGCACCACGGTGTCGGCGGGGGCCGAGCGGACCTCGTTCAGCTCGGTGATGGCCAGCTCCTGGCGGCAGCCGTCGCAGCGCCGCTGGTAGAGCCGGGCGGCGCCGACGCCGCCCTGCTGCTCGCGCAGCTTGTCGTAGAGCTTCAGCAGATCGGCGGGGATGGTCCCGGCGATGACCTCGCGCTCCTTGGTGACGGTCGCGATCTCGGCGTCGATCTCCTCGGCCGCCGCGTCGCGCCGCGCCGCGGCGTCGCTGATCTTGGCCTGGAGGGACTCCACCCGGCCGGCCAGTTCGGTGGCCCGCTCCTGGGCGGCCTCGCGGCGCTCCATGACCTCCAGGACGACGTCCTCCAGGTCGCTCTGGCGCCGGGCGAGGGAGGCGATCTCGTGCTGGAGGTTCTCCAGGTCCTTGGGCGAGGTGACGGCCCCGGAGTCCAGGCGCTTCTGGTCGCGGGCGGCGCGCTGGCGCACCTGGTCCACGTCCTGCTCCGCCTTGGTCTGCTCGCGGGCGGTGTCGCTCTCCTCGGTCTGGGAGGCGACGAGGAGGTCACGCAGCTGGGTGTGGTCGGCGGTCAGGGTGTCGAGTTCGGCGTGCTCGGGCAGCGTCCGGCGCTTGTGCGCCAGCTGCGAGAGCCGTACGTCGAGGCCCTGGACGTCGAGCAGGCGGATCTGGTCTGCGGGCGCGGCGTTCAGCGGGGGGCTCCAGAGGTGGTCGTAGGGGACGGAAGAGGCGGGCCTCAAGCCGGGGAGGCAGAGGCGGGGTCGGGCGCGAAGACCCGGAACGGGGCGGCGGCCGCGGCGTGGGCCGTCCAGGGGTCGGTGACCTTGCGGGACACGTGGGTGCGCAGGTCCCAGCCGTGCCGGTCGGAGATCTCGTCGAGCTGTGCCGCGGCCAGCTCGGTCCACGGCCATTCGGTGGCCCAGTGCGCGGCGTCCACCAGCGCGAGGTCGCTGTGCTCGCGCGCCTCGGAGGCCGGGTGGTGGCGCAGATCGGCGGTCAGGTACGCGTCCACTCCGGCAGCGCGCGCCTCCGCGAACAGGCCGTCCCCGGAGCCGCCGCAGACGGCGACGGTACGGATCGTACGGTCCGGGTCGCCCGAGGCGCGGATGCCCTGCGCGGTGGCGGGCAGCCGGGCGGCGGCGCGCTCGGTGAACTCGCCCAGCGTCTCGGGGCGGTCGAGTTCGCAGATCCGGCCGAGCCCCTGGCGTCCGGCGGGGTCGGCCGGGTCCGGCACCAGCGGGCGGACCGGCCGCAGATCGAGCGCCCCGGCGAGGGCGTCGGAGACGCCCGGGTCGGCGCGGTCGGCGTTGGTGTGCGCGACGTGCAGCGCGACGTCGTTCTTGATCAGGGTGTGCACCACCCGCCCCTTGAAGGTGGAGGCGGCGACCGTGGTCGTGCCCCGCAGATAGAGCGGATGGTGGGTGATCAGCAGATCGGCGCCGAGCGCCACCGCCTCGTCGGCGACCTCCTGGACGGGGTCGACGGCGAACAGGACGCGGCCGACCTGGGCATCGGGGTCCCCGCAGACCGTCCCGACGGCGTCCCACTGCTCCGCCCGCTCGGGCGGCCAGAGGGCGTCGAGGGCGGCGAGGACATCGGTGAGAGCGGGCACGGGGCAAGGCTACCTCCCAGATCACCGGGAAGCCTTGCCCCTGCCTTCACTCAGCGCGACCGCCGCGCGATGAACGATCCGAGACGATCTGAAGGGGGATCAGCGGACCAGGTAGCCGCGGAGATCGTCCAGCACCCGGTCGGCGGCGGTGACGCCGAGGCCCAGGTACCAGGTCTCGTCCTTGACGTTCTTGGCGTGGCCCGCCTTGACCGCGTCGAGCTTCTTCCACAGCGGGTTGGACTCCGCCTGGTCCCGCTTGGTGGCCTTGGGGTCGCCGTAGACCCCGGTGAAGATCCAGTCGGCGTCGGCCTCGTTGATCCGCTCCGGGCCGATCTCCGTGGCCAGGTCGTCGACCTGCTGGTTCTTGGGCCGGGGCAGGCCGACGTCCTGGAGGATCGTGCCGATGAAGGACGCCTTGGCGTAGAGCCGGGTGAACTCCGGCATGAAGCGCAGCATGGTGACGGTCGGCTTCTTCGGGCCGATGTCCTCGCCCAGCTTCTTCGCCTTCGCCTCGTACGCGTCGAGCTTGCGCCTGGCCTCGGCGGTGCGGTCCAGGGCCGCCGCGTTGAGGAGGTAGTTCTCCTTCCAGGTGAAGCCGGGGCGGATGGAGAAGACGGTCGGGGCGATCTGCTTCAGCTCGTCGTAGAGCGGCTCGGCGCGCAGCTTGCTGCCGAGGATCAGGTCGGGGTGGAGGGCGTTGATGGCCTCCAGGTTGAGGTTGTTGATGGTGCCGACGTTCTTCGGGTTCCCGGCCTCCTTCTTGAGGTAGCCGGGGATGGCCTGGTCGCCCTCGGAGGGCGCGTAGCCGACCGGCTTGATGCCGAGCGAGACGACGTTGTCCAGCTCGCCGACGTCGAGCACCACGACCCGCTTCGGCTTGCTCTTGATCTCCGTCTTGCCCATGGCCTGGGTGACGGTGCGCGGGAACTGGCCGGGCTTGGCGTCGGTGCCCATCTTCGCGGTCTGCTCGGCGGCCTTGCCGAAGTCCTTGCCGCCCTGCGCGACGGACTTGCCCCCGCCGCCGTTCCCCTTGGCGCCGTCCTTGCCGCTGTCGGACTTGCCGCAGGCGGCGAGGGAGAGGGCCCCGGCGAGGGCCAGGGCGAGGGCGGCGCTGCCGCGGCGGCGTACGGACATCTGGTGCTCCAGGAGGTCGTGCGGACGGTGGTACTTAGGCGTGCCTTACTTTAATCGCACCGCCGAGCGGCCACTTACAGCACACTCATCCCCGACCTCTCAGGCGAATCGGTCAACAGCCACACGTAAGGGTGGAGCCGACCTCTTATCGGCCACCGGGAGGGGGTACGAAACCTACGTTCAGTGGCCGGAGGTGACTGAACGATGACCGCCTGTGCCTTCGACGCCACCCTCGCCACGGGAGGCAGCGCCCGGCCACGAGAAAGGTCCACGGATTTCACCATCACCCCGGACCGTTCGTACGGTGCGCGGCTCACGCTCGGCGGCGACACCGGCTGCTGGTTCCCCGAGCGCTGGACGCTGGACGGGCCCGAGCCGTACGCCGTGCCGCTGCCGGGCGCCCAGCCCGAGGAGCCGGACAGCGAAGTGCTGCCGCTCTCCGACGGGCAGGTGCTGATCCACCGCCGGGTGGCCGGGCACCATGCCTTCTCGCTGCTCTACCCCACCGGCCCGGGGACGGGCGAGCGGGTGCTCGGCGGCATCGACCGCGCCGACGTCTCGCTGCTGCCGCCCGCGCCCGGCGGCACCTGTGCGTACGCGCTGGGGCGCGGCCCGCGGTCCACCTCCGTGTGGCTGATCCACGGCGGCGCCCGCGGGCTCCAGCACCTGGCCGAGGTGCCCGGGCGCTGCACGGGCGGCGCCTGGCTGGACCGCATGGGGCGGCTGCTCGCGCTCGACCGCGAGCTGGACGGCCGTACGAAGACCCTCGTCGTCGACCTCGGGCGCGGCGGCGAGACCAGCCCGCTGCTCCAGATCACCGAGCGCAGCAACGACCGGCTGCTGCTCGCCGACCCCGACAGCGGTCTGCTGCTCGTACGGTCCGACGCGCCCGGCGACGAGCGGCTCGGGTGGGGCGTCCTGGGCAGCACCCTCCCCGTCCGCTTCCCGGACTGCCTGCGCCCGCCCGCCCAGGCGACGGCCACCCCCTTCGCGATCCAGCCGGGGCAGATGCTGACGCCGGAGGCGTGCGCGGTGGCCTTCCGCATCGACGCCGCGGCGGGCGGGCGGCCGTGGGTGGGCGTATGGCGGCCGTCCGAGCGGCGGTTGCGCCAGTTCTCGGCGCCGGAGGGCTGGCTGGCCGGCTCCGGCCTGTGGAGCCGGGACGGCGAGCTGTGGCTGCCGTACGCGACGCGGCAGGTGCCGTGCGGGCTGGCGCGGGTGTGGCTGCCGGAGGCCGCGGCGCCGCGGGCGTCCGCCGGATCACCCGCGAGCGCGCGGGTGATCCGGCGGGTCCCCCGCCCGGCCCGCGGTTCGGAGGTGTCCGGGATCACGCCGTGGCGGAAGGTGAGCAGCGAGGCCACCGGGGCTGATGCGGTCACGCATGCGGGCGCGGGCACGGATCCGCGTGCGAGCTGGGGCGCGGGCGCGAGCTTCAGCGCGGGGGCGAGCCTGGGCGCGGGCGTACGCAGGAGCCTGGGCGCGGGGGCGGGCGCGGGGGCGGATGCGGACCCGGGCGGGGGTCTGGGCGCGGGTGAGCGCTTCGGTGCGGGCGCGGACCCGGGTGCGGGCTCGGGCGCGGGGGCGAGCTTCGGTGGGGTGAGGCGCCTGGGTGCGGACACGGATCCGCGTGCGGATTGGGGCGCAGGCGCGAGCTTCGGTACGGGTGTCCGCGTGGAGGCGGACAGGGATCTCGTCGCGGACGCGAGCGCGGGTGCGCGCGTACGCGTGGGCACGGAGCCGGACGCGGGCGCGGGCACGAATCTGAGTGAAAGCGCGAGCGCGGGTACGGGCCCGAGCGCGGGCTCGGGTCTGGGCACGGGCGCGGGTGCGAGCGCGGGCCCGCGCGCGGAGAGCGCGGGCGCGGACGCGATCACGAGCACGGGGGCAAGCCGGGCCGCAGGGGCGCGCTTCAGCGCGGGCACGGATCTGGGTGAGAGCGCCGGCGCGAGTACGGGCCTGAGCGCAGGCGCGCGCCTGGGCGCGGGTGGGCGCTTCGGTGCGGGCGCGAGCCTGGACACGGACCCGGGTGCGGGCGCGAGCCTGAGCCTGGGCGCGGGGGCGGGCCCGCGCGCG
>NZ_RIBZ01000164.1:0-30337 GCF_003721215.1 Streptomyces botrytidirepellens | reverse complement strand
GCCGAGCGCGTCGGCGCGTCCTTCCGCGCCGCGGGCGGCGCCCGCGCGGCCGCCGCCCACCTGGAACGACTGGCCGCCACCGCGGCCACCACCCCGTCCACCACGACCCCCGAGGGGGAACGATGAGCCAGGACAACGCCACCTCCGACACACTCGGCGCGGAAGCCCCGCGGCCGTCCCGCGCCGAGGCCGTGGCCGCCCTCCGGCCGCGCTACCAGGCCGACCTGGACCAGGGCACCGAGCGGTTCTTCGAGCCGCGCCGCACGGACTGCCCGTGGTGCGGCTCGACCCGGCTGAAGCGGCGGCTGCGCACCAAGGACAGATTCCAGAACAAGCCGGGCCGCTTCCGGCTGGACACGTGCCGGGACTGCCGGCTGGTGTTCCAGAACCCCCGGCTGAACGGCGACGGGCTGGAGTTCTACTACCGCGACTTCTACGACGGCCTGGGGGAGGAGGGCATGGGCAACGTCTTCTCGGGGCGGCAGAAGATGTACCGCCGACGCGCGGAGGCCCTGAAGCCCTCCGCCGACGCCCCGGCGAAGTGGCTCGACGTCGGCACCGGCCACGGCCACTTCCCCGAAGTGGCCCGCACCGTCTTCCCCGACACCGTCTTCGACGGGCTGGACTTCACCGAGGGCGTCGAACTGGCCGAGCGGGAGGGGCGGATCGACCACGGCATCCGGGGCAGCTTCCCGGAGCTGGCCGGGGAGCGGCTGGCAGGCCGCTACGACGTGGTGAGCATGTTCCACTACCTGGAGCACAGCACGGACCCCCGCGCGGAACTCCGCGCGGCCCACCGCGCCCTCGGACCCGGCGGCCATGTGCTCATCGAAGTGCCCGACCCGGAGTGCTGGTTCGCCCGCCTCTTCGGCCGCTTCTGGCTGCCCTGGCTCCAGCCCCAGCACCTGTACTTCCTCCCGGTGGCGGGCCTGCGGAAGGAGCTGGAGGCGCTCGGCTTCACCGTGGTCCTCGAACAGCACCGCGAGTCGTCCGACACCGTCGACCTGCTGGGCGCGGTGTGGCTGGGGGCCAACGCGGTCCTGCCGCCCGACGACGCCCCCTGGCTGGCCCAGCCGCCCGGTCGCGCGCGGTGGCTGCTGCGCTGCGCGGGCCTGGTGGCGGCCGTTCCCGCCCTCGTCGTGGCCACCACACTGGACCGGCTGCTGCTCAAGCCACTGGCCGGGCTGGGGAAGGTGTCCAATGCCTACCGTCTGGTAGCCCGGCGCAATGGGTGAATTCGTTCGCCACTTTGCATTTCGCAACGTAAATCGCCACCTCAGTGGCCCTTGGTAGGGCTCGAACTCCAAAAATGTGAAGTCCCTTGTTCCGCATCGGTTCCGTATGCAAAGGTGCAGGTGTCGCCACGTGGGCCAGGTGTTTCTGAGCGCCGCCGGCAGGGCCGACACCCCTAATTGGTACGGACTTTTCTCGCTGCCCTGTGAAAGGGAAAAGACGTGAACGATGCCGCCCTGACGGACTTCTTGACCCCCACCCCCCTGTTCGGCGTGACGGATGAACAGCTCACGGCCGAACTCAAGAAGGGTTCGGGGAAACTGTCCGAGCATCACCCCGTCGGGGAGCTGCTGGGCCGTCACTGGGAGGCGGCCTTCTCCTACGCGAGCCTGTGCACCACGGGCACCCACCCGGCGGGGATCCTCACGTCCGCCGCGTTCACCAGGCTGTTCGGGGAGGCGCTGCGGCGGACCGCACCGGCCACCGCGTGGCGGCCACGGGTGCTGGCCACCGTGCGGGGCATAGCGGAGGAGTGGAACACGGGTCCGCGGGGCGCGCTGCTCCATCCCGGCCTGCGGGCCGACTTCGGGGCGCGGGGGCTCGGGGACGGGCGGCTCCGTCCGCCGGAGAACAGACGCCTGGTGTTCCGCGCGTTCCAGCGACTCCCGGAGACGGCCCGCTGTCTGCTGTGGCACACGGAGGTCGAGGCCGAGCAACTCGCCGTACCGGCAGGGCTGTTGGGCTTGCACGACGATGCCCCCGGCGAGCTGGAGCGGGCCCGTCTGCGCTGGCGTCAGGCCTGCCTGGAGGCCCATCGCGACACGGCCCCCGAGGAGGAGTGCCGGCACTACAGCCGACTGCTGGACGTCTCGCTCCGCCGCGGCGACACCTGGCTCGACCCCGATCTGCGGCAGCACCTGGCCAGGTGTGAGCACTGCCGTCATGCCGCCGACCAGCTGGACCACTCCACCGGACGGCCCGCCGTCCTGCTCGCCGAGGCGGTCCTGGGGTGGGGCGCGCGGGAGTATCTCGACTCCCGGCCGGGCCGCCGCATCCCCGACCCGGCCACGGCCGTGGATCCTCCTCCCATGCCCCGCACCCCGCCACGTGGCGGCGGCCCTCGCCACTCGGCGCGGAAACACCCCTGGTGGAAGGCGCTCCCGGCGGCGCTCCCGGCGGCTCGTCCAGGGGCGCGTGCGGCGGCCCGCGGAAGGCGGCCGCGGCTCACCGGCGGCCGGTTCCTCTTCGTGGCGGCGGCCAGCGGCTGTGTCCTGGTGTCGGTGGCGGTGGCCTCCGTCCTCCCGTCCGGCGGTGGCGAGGACGCGGCGTACGAGCGCGACACCCCGTCCACGACGCCGGGCGCGGGTGACACGAAGGCCCCCGGTTCGGATCCCTCGTGGATCGGTGCCGACGGTCGCCCGGCCGACACCCTGCGCGGACGGTTGCGCGACGCGGCGAGCGGGCTGTGCCTCGACATCGTCGGGGACAAGCCCGCGGCGGGCGCCGAAACCGTGGCCACACCCTGCACGTCCGCGGACACCCAGCAGTGGTCGTACGAGGCCGACGGCCTGCTGCGCAGCGGTGCCTCCCCCGAACTCTGCCTCAACTCCCGGCTGAGCTTCTCCATCCGGCTGGGCCCCTGTGAGACCACCTCACGGCGGGACGCCGCGAACGTGCGGTACGACTTCACCCTCCAGGGCACCCTGGTGCCGCGCTGGAACCAGGAGCTGGCCCTGACCCCGGACTCCACGGAGAAGGGGGCCGCGTTGGTCCTGAAAACACGTGACGACTCGGCGACGGCGCAGCGCTGGCTGGCGGGCGGCGCGGCGGACGACAACCGGTACCGGACCGAGACGGCCCGCCCGGACCGGGAGACGGCGCCCCGTCAGGTGTCCGTCGTCCGCCCGAAGAAGCCCGCCCGCACCGCGCCCCCGGCGCACACGCCCGAGCCCCCGGCGCATCGGTCCGCGCCACCGAAACGGTCGCACCCGGCGCCCAAGAAACCGCACCGCCCCAAGCCCCCGGCGGGTCCGCCCCCGCGGCAGGCGGCCTCCTGGTACGGCCGGCAGGGACAGCAGGTCCAGCAGGGACAGCAGGGATGGCACGGCCGGCCGGGCCAGTACGGATGGCAGGGGTGGCCCGGGCAGTACGGGCAGCACGGGCAAGCCCCCTGGCCCCCGGACCGGGCCGGATACGACCGCGGCTGGGGGCGAGGGGGCCACCACTGAGGACGGGATACGAAGGCGCTACTCCACGGCCACCGCCGACCGCGTGGCCGTGGAGTGCGCGGGCCGGTCGGCGGTCCCGGACGCGAAGTACACGTCGGACGGCCGGATGCGCGAGGCCGCCCAGACGCTGACGACCGCGGTGGCCGCCAGATATCCGCACGCGATCCACGGGGCGCCGTGGCCGAACGCGAGGAAGGTGGTCATGAGCAGCGGTGTGATGCCGGAGGCGTAGACACCGGACAGCTGGTAGACCACGGACATGCCGGTGTACCGGACCTCCGCCGGGAACAGGGAGGCGAACAGGGTGCCCTGGGCCCCGTAGAACGAGGCGTGGACCACGCCCAGGGTCAGCGCGATCGCCGCGGCGAACCCCCAGATGCCGGTGGCATGGAACAGCCAGAAAGCGGGGAACACGCTCAGCCCGAACAGCGCCATGCCCAGCATGTACATCCGACGCGCGCCCTGCCGGTCCACCAGGGAGCCGGACAGCGGGATCAGGACGGCCATCAGCAGCGCGGCGAAGGTGACGGCGAGCAGGACCGGGGTGCGCGGCAGGTCCAGCGTCGAGGTGGCGTAGGAAATCGCGAACACACCCCAGGTGTTGAACGCGGCGCCCTCGCCCCACCGGGCCAGCATGCCCAGCACGGTGTGCCGCCGGGTTTCCGGGTTCCTCAGCAGCTGTGCCAGCGGGACCCGGGACGCCGCCTGCCGCTGTTCGATCTGGCGGAACGCCGGAGTCTCGTCCACCTTGAGCCGTACGGTGATCCCCAGGACGACCAGCAGCAGACTCACCAGGAAGGCCACCCGCCATCCGTAGCTCAGGAAGGCGTCGTCGCTGAGCACATTGCTGAGCAGCGCGAACACACCGGTTCCCAGCGCCAGTCCGAGGGCCAGCCCGATCTGCGGGTAGCTGCCGTAGCGGCCCTCGCGGCCGCGCGGACCGTGCTCCACGGACAGCAGCACGGCACCGGCCCACTCGCCACCGAGCGCCACGCCCTGCGCCACGCGCAGGATGAGCAGGAGGACGGGCGCCCAGATGCCGATCTGCTGATAGGTGGGCAGCAGCCCGATGAGAGTGGTGGAGCCGCCCATCACGCTCATCGTGACGGCGAGGGTGCGTCTGCGGCCGATGCGGTCGCCGATGTGGCCGAAGAGCAGGCCCCCGATGGGCCGGGCCAGGAAGCCGACCGCGAAGGTGGCGAAGGACAGGATGGTTCCGACGGTGTCGTTGCCGGTGGGGAAGAACAGATCGCCGAAGACGAGGCCCGCGGCGGTGCTGTAGAGGAAGAAGTCGTACCACTCCACCGTGGTGCCCAGGAGGCTGGACAGCACCACGGTACGAAGCGGCCGTCGGGACGTATCGGACATGGGGGAGCCGTTTCGTTGCATGCCGGGGCGCCGAGGCAGGCGTGAGCGCACGACAGCGCGCACACCGGCCTCGGCGGCGGGGTGCGATGGGGTGCGATGGGGGAGGACAGCGGCTGCGGTGTGAACGCCCCACGGGCGGACGTGAGGTGACGGAAACGTCAGAAGACAGCCGGCCCGGCTACGGAGCCGGAGGCGTGGGTGTCCGCGGGGGAGCCGGGGTCAGGGGCGACAGCAGGCGCTGGACTGGCGGCACAGATCGACGTGGAGGCGTTCCACGAGCGGGCCGGCAGCATTCGACATGGCCGACAGTATGGTCGGCCCCCGACACCCGGCTCAAGGTGTCACCGGAACGGTCTCACCGACTGGGACGGGCCGCGGCCCGACGACCTCGAAGAGGCCGCCAACCGCTCAGCCCTGGCCGATGACCTTGCCGGGGTTCAGGATCCCGTGCGGGTCGAGGGCCGCCTTCACCGCGCGGTGCATCTCCAGCACGGCGGGTGCGAGTTCCTGCTCCAGGCCGTCCCGCTTCAGCAGTCCGACCCCGTGCTCGCCGGTGACCGTTCCGCCCAGGTCGATGGCGTCGGCGATGATGTCGCGGAACGCGGCCTGGGCGCGCTCCCGAGCCGCGGTGTCGCCGGGCTGGGTGATCAGCAGCGGATGGAGGTTGCCGTCACCGGCGTGGGCGATGTTGGCGATGAGCGTGTCGTGCCGGGTGGCCGCGCGCTCGATCCGCGCCAGCATCTCCGGTACGGCAGCCCTGGGCACGCACACGTCCTCGGTGAGCACCGGGCCCAGTCGCTCCAGCGCCGGGTAGGCGAGCCGTCGCGCCGCGAAGAGCGCGTCCGCCTCTTCCTGGTCCGTGGACTGCGCGGCCCAGGTCGCTCCCGCCTCCTCGAAGCAGGCGAGCATGCGTTCCGCCTCCTGCGCCCCGGCCGGGCCCGGCGCGTCCGTACGCCCGAGGAGCACCACGTCCGCGTCGACGGACAGCCCCATGTTCTTCCACCGGTCGACCGCGGCCAGGCAGTGCCGGTCGATCAGCTCCAGCGCGGACGGGGTGAGCCCCGCGGCCCCGACCGCGGTGACGGCGCGGCCCGCGGCCACGACCGATGAGAAGTATCCGGCGACCGTGCGCTCCGCCTCCCGCCGCGGGCGCAGCCGCACCGTGACCTCGGTGATCACCCCGAGCGTGCCCTCGGAGCCGACCATCAGCCCCGCCAGGTCGTACCCGGCCACGCCCTTCGCCGTCCTGCGGCCGAGCCGCACCAGTTCACCGGTGCCGGTCACGGCTTCCAGCCCGAGGACGTAGTCGCGGGTGACGCCGTACTTCACGCAGCACAGCCCGCCCGCGTTGGTGGCCACATTGCCGCCGATGGTGGACCAGGGCGCGCTGGCCGGGTCCGGCGGATACCACAGCCCGTGTTCGGCGCACGCGGCCCGCAGATCGTCGTTGACCACGCCGGGGCCGACGACCGCGAGCCGCTCCACGGGGTCGATCTCGTGGACGGTGTTCATGTGCTCGGTGGAGAGCACGACAGAGCCCTCGATGGCGTTGGCACCGCCGGACAGGCCGGTTCCGGCGCCCCGGGTGACGAGCGGGACGCCGTACCGCAGACAGGCGCGCACCACGGACCGCACCTCCCGCGCCGTGTGCGGCCGTACGACCACGAGCGGCGTGCCGTACGGCGCCCACTCCGCCTCGTCGTGGGCGAACCCGGCCGCGATGTGCGGGTCCTCGACCAGCCGCCCGTCCGGCAGCTCCTGTCGCAGCTCGTCGATCAGCACGCCCGGACCCCCGCCCTGTCGTCGCATCCGTTCCGGCATACGTACCGGCATCCATGCCGCATGAGAAAATCCCCCAAAGCTCGCAATGTGCGCAATATGGGCTAGCGTCGTAGGTATGAAGACCGTACGACGCGTCTTCCGGATGGCGCTGGTGCTTCCTCTGGTGGTGGCAGCGCTGCTGCTCGCCGCCGTCGCCGCGGCTCCCGGCGCACGGGCCGCCGACTCCCTCGACACCGCGGCGGCGTCCCTGCGCAACGGGCCGGTCTACGTCGATCCCCGCGCCCGGGACATCCTGCCCCGGAGCGAGGCCGACGCCCTGTCGCAGAAGATCGAGAAGGCGGGCAAGCCGGTCTTCGCCGTCGCGCTCCCCGCCGCCGAGAAGCACGACCGGTCGACCCTGCTCCAGGACCTGCGGACGAAGGTCGGCGTCACCGGCGTGTACGCGGTCGCGCTCGGCGACCGCTTCGACGCGGGCGCCGACCGCTCCGTCCTGTCCCGCGACGCCGTGGAGAACCTGACCGGCGCCGCGCAGCGGTCCCACCCGGGCGACTCCGGGGCCATGCTCACCGACTTCGTCGACCAGGCCGTGGAGCAGGCCAAGGGTGACGCGCCCGCCACGTGGGACAACGCCGCCACGCCCAAAGGAAGCACCGGCGCGCTGGGCCTGCTGGTCACGCTCGGCGTGCTGGTCATCGTCGGCGTCGGCGGCACCTTCCTGGTGAGCAGGCGCGTCACCAGGCGGCGGCAGCAGGAGGAGCGGGCCCGGCTGGAGCAGCTCCGCCCGGTGGTGGACGAGGACATCACCGCCTTCGGCGAGGAACTGACCCGGATCGGCTTCGAACCGGCGTCCCCGAAGGCCGACGACGCGATGCGCGAGGACTACACCCAGGCCCTGGACTCCTACGAGCACGCGAAGACGGTGATGGAGAAGGCGCAGTCCCCCAGGGAGGTCAGGGACGTGACCGAGGCGCTGGAGGACGGCAGGTTCTCGCTCGCCACCCTGGAGGCCCGGCTGGAGGGCAAGCCGCTGCCGGAGCGCCGTCCTCCGTGCTTCTTCGACCCACGGCANCCACCCTGGAGGCCCGGCTGGAGGGCAAGCCGCTGCCGGAGCGCCGTCCTCCGTGCTTCTTCGACCCACGGCACGGCCCCTCGGTCGAGGACCGGCGGTGGACCCCGACGGGCAGCACCTCCGAGCGGACCGTTCCGGTCTGCGCGGCGGACGCCGCCCGGCTGGACGACGGCGAGGAGCCGATGGCCCGGGAGGTCGACACCCCGCGGGGGCGGCGCCCGTACTGGGAGGCCGGACCGACTTACGCCCCCTGGGCGTCCGGCTACTTCGGCGGCGCGCTGCTGCCGGGCCTGCTGGTGGGCACCCTGCTCGGCACCTCGCTCGGCTCGCCCTACGCGTACGGGGACTACTACGGCGCCGGTCCGGCCGGTGACTACTCCGGCGGCGACCACTCGGGCGGCGACTTCGACTCGGGCGACTTCGGCGGGGATTTCGGCGGCGGCTTCGGCGGGGGAGACTTCGGCGGAGGGTGACACAGCCCCGCGGCCCGGCCCGCACCACAGTGCGACACATCGCGCGCGCAATCTCGTGCACACATCTTGTATCCCAGATTGCCGAACCCTAGTGTCCCAGTCTCAGCGGCCCGGCCTGCCCACCCTCTCCGGCCGGGCGCTCCGGCGAAAGGGACGAGAGTGGCAGACCTCAGCGGTCTCTGCGTCGCGGTCACCGGTGCCGGGCGCGGCATCGGACGGTCCATCGCCCTGCGGCTCGCCGCGGCGGGCGCGCACCTGGCCGTCATCGACCGCGACACCTCCCGCGCCGAGGCCGTGACGGCCGAAGCGGCCGCTCTCGGCCGCCCGGCGCTTGCCGTCGCGGGCGATGTGACCCGTGCCGCCGACTGCACCGAGATGGTTCGGCGCACCGCCGACGGCCTCGGGCGGCTCGACGTCATGGTCTGCAACGCGGGCATCGTGCAGGTCAAGCCCTTCCTGGACATCACCGAGGACGACTGGGACGCCACGTTCGCCGTCAACGTCAAGGGCACGTTCCTGACCATGCAGGCCGCGGCCGCCCGGATGCGCACGCAGGAACCCCTGAGCGCCGCCGACGCCGCCGACCGCGCCCGTCCGCGCGGGAAGATCATCACGATGTCGTCGATCGCCGGGCGGTACGGCGCCGGCGCGATGGCACCCCTCACTCCCCACTACCGCGCCAGCAAGGCGTCCGTCATCAGCCTCACCCAGACCGCGGCCTACGCGCTGGCGCCCGACATCACCGTCAACGCCATCTGCCCCGGACTGGTCGGCACCGACATGTGGCGCCAGATCGACCAGGAGTGGTCCGCCACCGAGGGGTGGACCACGGGCGAGGCGTGGAAGCGGCGCACCGCCGTCGTCCCCATGGGCCGCCCGCAGACGCCGGACGACGTCGCGGGCCTCGCCCTCTATCTCTGCTCACCGGATTCCGACTACATGACCGGCCAGGCCGTCAACATCGACGGCGGACTGATCATGAGCTGAGCCGCCCTCCTCCCTGCACGATCGAGGAAGCACATGACACACGCACCCAGCGGCACCCCCGCCACGACTCTGGACGAGGCCGGGCAGCGGGCAGCCGTCTCGCGCATCTCCTGGCGCATCCTTCCGCTCATCGCCGTCGGCTACGTCATCGCGTACGTCGACCGCACCAACATCGGCTTCGCCCAGCTGGGCATGGGCACCGAACTGGGCATCAAGGCCGCCGCGTACGGCCTCGCCGCCTCGATCTTCTTCGTCGCGTACTTCTTCTTCGAAGTGCCGAGCAATCTGCTGCTGCGCCGCTTCGGCGCCCGCGCCTGGCTCGCCCGCATCATGGCGACCTGGGGGATCATCACCGTGATCACCGGGTTCACCACCAACGTGCAGATGCTGTACGTGATGCGCTTCCTGCTCGGCGTCGCGGAGGCCGGTTTCTTCCCCGGCATCATCGTCTACCTCACCCTGTGGTTCCGCTCCGGCGACCGGGCCGTCGCGCTCGGCTGGCTGGTGCTGGCCCAGCCCATCTCGTTCATCTGCGGCGGGCTCCTCGGCGGCCTGATCCTGGACCACACCGGCTGGTTCGGCATGGCGGGCTGGCGCTGGCTGTTCATCCTGACCGGCGTCCCCGCGGTCCTGATGGCCGTCGTGACGTACGCCTTCCTCCCGGACTCCCCGGCGACCGCGCGCTGGCTCGCCCCCACCGACCGCGACTGGCTGCGCCGCTCCCTGGAGTCCGAGCAGGGCACCGGCCACGACGAGGGCGTACGGGCGCAGCTCGCCGCCCTGCGGAACCCCCGGGTGCTGCACCTGGCCGCCACCCATCTCGCGCTCGCCATCGGCACCTACGGGTTCAACCTCTTCCTGCCGCTGATCATCAAGCAGATCAACCCCGCCTACTCGGCCACCAACATCGGCTTCACCGCCGCCATCCCCTACATCTGCGCCGCGCTCGCGCTGCTGGTCACCGCCCAGCTGTCCAAGCGCGCCCGCGAGCGCAAGTACCTGGTCGCCGTGCCGCTGGCCATGGGGGCCGTCGGCCTCGCCGCGGTGATCGCCCTGCGCCACCAGCCGGGACTCGCGGTGGTCGCGCTCGCGGTGACCGGGATCGGCGCCTTCGCCTGGCTGCCGCCGTTCTGGGCGCTCACCACCGACAGCCTGTCCAAGACCCACGCTGCCGTCGGCATCGCCGCCATCAACTCCATCGGCAACCTCGGCGGGTTCTTCGGCCCGTACATCGTCGGCAAGGAGACCGACGGCGACACCGTCACCGCGGGCCTGCTCATCCCCGTCGTGTCCCTGGCCGTCTCGGTCGTGCTGATCCTGCTGTGGCGCAGCCCCGCGCGGCAGCCCGGCTCCGAAACCGGCCCGGCGGCGGTGGCCGACGCACCCGCCGCCGCCCGCTGACGCCCCCCGCGTCCCGTCGAAAGGAGCCGACCGTGTCAGCCGCCACGTCGCTCAACGCCCTCCTGAACGGTCCCGGCATCGTCCAGGCCCCGGGCGCGCCCGACTCGGCCACGGCCCGCCTCGTCCAGGCCGCCGGTTTCCCGGCCGTCTACATGACCGGCTTCGGGGCCACGGCCAGCCGGTTGGGCACCCCCGACATCGGACTGCTCACCCAGACCGAGATGACCGAACACGCCCGCAACATGACCCGCGCCGTGACCATCCCGGTCATCGCGGACGCCGACACCGGCTACGGCGGCCCCTCCAACATCCACCGCACCGTGCGCGAGTACCTCCAGGCCCAGGTGGCGGCCATCCACCTGGAGGACCAGGTGGCGCCCAAGCGGTGCGGCCAGATGAGCGGCATCCGGCTGACGGACGAGGACGAGAGCGCCGCCCGGATCGCCTGCGCCGTCGAGGCCCGGGGCGGCGACGACCTGCTCGTCATCGGACGCACCGACGCCCTGCCCGCCGCCGGGATCGAGGAGGCGGTACGCCGCGCCAACCGCTACCGGGACGCGGGCGCCGACCTGGTCTTCGTCGACGGCATCAAACGCGTCGAGGAGGTGGAGGCCGTCGCCAAGGCCGTCGAAGGACCCAAGGTCGTCTCCATCGTGGACGGCAACGAGACCACCCGGCTCACCGCCACCGACCTGGCCGACATGGGGTTCCGAATCGTCTTCTACGCGGTCACGGCGCTGTTCACCGCCACCCGCGCGGTCGCCGACGCACTGGACCACCTGCGCACCGCCGGGACCCCCGCGGGCGGCCCGGCCCAGCACACCTACGCCGAGTTCTGCGACCTCGTCGACCTCGGCTTCCACCAGGACCTCGACCACCGCTTCGGGAGCTGAGCGCCATCATGTTCACCGTGGTCGTCACCGACTACGAATTCGCCGACCTCGAGCCCGAGCGGCAGGTCCTGGAAGCCGCCGGACTCACCGTCGTCCCCGCCCAGGCCCGCACCGAGGACGAGCTGATCGAGATCTGCGCCGACGCCGACGCCGTGATCAACCAGTACGCCCCCGTCACCGCCGAGGTCATCCGCCACCTGACCCGCTGCCAGGTGATCTCCCGCTACGGCATCGGGCTCAACACCATCGACGTCCCGGCGGCGACCGCCGAGGGCATCGCCGTCGCCAACGTGCCGGACGGCTCCCTGGAGGAGGTGTCCGACCACGCCGCCGCGCAGATCCTCACCCTCGCCCGGGGACTGCACCGCTACGACGCCGCCATCCGCCGCGGCACCTGGGACTACACCGTCGCGAAACCGCTGCGGCGGCTGCGCGGACGCACCCTCGGGCTCGTCGGATTCGGCCGCATCCCGCAGCGGCTCGCCGAGAAGATGGGCGGCTTCGGGATGACCCTCCTCGCCCACGACCCTTATCCCGACGTCTCCCGGGCGGCGGCGCTCGGCGTCCGGCTCGTGGACCTCGACACCCTCTGCCGCGAGGCCGATGTGGTGTCCGTGCACGCCCCGCTGACGGCGGAGACCGAAGGGATGATCGGGCCCGGGCAGTTCGCCGCCATGAAGCCGACCGCCTGCCTGGTCAACACCGCCCGCGGCCCGGTGGTGGACGAGACGGCGCTCATCGAGGCGCTGCGCTCGGGACGCATCGCCGGAGCCGCGCTGGATGTCTTCGCCCACGAACCCATCGGGCCCGACAGCCCGCTGGCACGGTGCGAGAACGTGGTCCTCACCCCGCACACCGCCTGGTACTCGGAGGACTCCGAGATCGAGATCCGTACGAAGACCGCCCGCAACGTGGTAGAAGTCGCCCAGGGACGGCTGCCCACCTACCTGGTCAACCACGACGTCGACCACCGTGTCATCGCCGCCCCGCACAGCATCGCCCGGTGACAGGAGGACACTGATGACGCCCACGACAGCGGTGGCCACGGTCTGCCTGTCGGGAACCCTGGACGACAAGCTCACCGCCGCCGCCGACGCCGGTTTCGCCGGAGTGGAGATCTTCGAACCCGACCTCGTCGCCTCCCCGCTCGCCCCCGCCGCGATCCGGGACCGCTGCGCCGACCTCGGCCTGTCCATCGACCTCTACCAGCCCTTCCGCGACCTCGACTCCACCTCGCCGGACCGCTTCGCCGCCAACCTCGGCCGCCTGGAGCGGAAGCTGGAGGTCATGCGGCAGCTGGGCACCGACACCCTGCTGGTGTGCTCCTCGGTCTCCCCGGACGCGGTCCCCGACCCCGATCTGCTCGCCGGGCAGCTGCACACCGCGGCCGGGCGCGCCGCGGACCACGGCATACGCATCGCTTACGAGGCCCTCGCCTGGGGCGCCCACGTCAACACCTACGAGGCGTCGTGGGACGTGGTCGCCCGCGCCGGCCACCCGGCGCTCGGGCTGTGCCTGGACAGCTTCCACATCCTCTCCCGCGGCTCGGACCCGGCGGGCATCCGGGACATCCCCGGCGAGAAGCTGCTCTTCCTCCAGCTCGCCGACGCGCCCCACCTCGACATGGACGTCCTCCAGTGGAGCCGCCACCACCGGCTCTTCCCCGGCCAGGGCGCCTGGGACCTGTCCGCGTTCCTCACCCACGTCCTGGCCGCGGGCTACCGCGGACCCCTGTCGCTGGAAGTCTTCAACGACGTCTTCCGCCAGGCCGACCCGGGCCGCACGGCCATCGACGCCCACCGCTCGCTGCTGGCGCTGCGGGACGCCACCGCCCGCCGCGCACATGTGCAGTCGGCGGGCGCCGTACCGGCCGTGCCGACGGGGTCCGTGCCCACCGGCGTCGCGTTCGCCGAGGTCGCCGTCGACGCGGAGTCCGGGCCGCTGATCGCGCGGGCGCTGGACGGGCTCGGCTTCACCCACACCGGCCACCACCGCACCAAGCCCGTCCAGCTGTGGACCCAGGGCGAAGCCCGGCTCCTCCTCAACACCGGCGTCACCCGCCCCGGCGGCGCGATCAGCGCCCTGGGCCTGCACACCGCCGACCCGGGCGCCTCGGCCGCGCGCGCCGAAGCGCTGCTCGCACCGGTCCTGCCGCGCACCCGGGGCCCGGCCGAGGCCGACCTCGCCGCCATCGCGGCCCCGGACGGCACCGAGGTCTTCTTCTGCGGCACCGGGGACGACTGGCTGGCCGACTTCACGCCCGCCGCCGAGGCGCCGGACCGGCCCGGCGCGGGCGTCACCCGCGTCGACCACATCGCGCTCACCCAGCCGTTCGACCACTACGACGAGGCCACGCTGTTCTACCGCGCCGTCCTCGGCCTCACCCCGCAGCCCACCGCCGAATACGCCGCCCCCTTCGGCCTGGTCCGCAGCCGGGCCTTCACCGACCCCGCCGAGCGGGTCCGCATCGCGCTGTCGGTCACCCTGCTGCGCCGGGGCGACTGGGCGCCGCCGGTCGCCAGCCCCCAGCACATCGCCTTCGCCACCGACGACATCGTGGCGACCGCCCGTGCCGTGCGCGGCCGCGGAGCCCCCCTGCTGGCCGTCCCGGACAACTACTACGACGACCTCGACGCCCGGCTCGGCCCCGACCCGGCGCTCCTCGCCGACCTCCGGGAGCTGGGCATCTTCTACGACCGCGACGCCGACGGCGCGTTCCTCCACTGCTACACGGAGATCCTGGGCGGCGCGGTCTTCTTCGAACTCGTCCAGCGCGTCGGCCGGTACACCGGCTACGGCGCCCCCAACGCCCCCGTCCGCATGGCCGCCCACCGCACCGCCCGCCTCGCCCTCGCCCAGGCCGGTCCGGATCCGGCGATACGGAAGCTACGGTAGCGTTCGGGACACCGACGGATATCGATGGATACTGACGGACACCGATGGACACCATGGACGGAGTGGGAGCGATCGCTGGGAGAGGCATGGCACGCACGACGGGCGGCGGACGGTCCTCGTCGCTGGCCTCCGAGGTGGCACGCCGCCTCCGCGCGGCCATCGTGGACGGCGAGTTCGACCTCGGCGAGGCGCTCTCCGAGGACGGCCTCGCCTCCGTCCTCGGGGTGAGCCGCACACCGGTCCGCGAGGCCCTGCGCATGCTCCAGCTCCAGGGCCTGGTCGAGATCGTGCCCAAGTCCGGGACGTACGTCTTCCAGCCCACCGAGGACGAGATCTTCGAGCTGTGCGAATACCGCACCACCCTGGAGATCCGCGCCGCCCAACTCGCCCTCGAACGCAACCCGGACGCCGCCCTCGCCGCCATGCGCCGCGCCGTCGAGGCCATGACCGACGCCCTGGCGGGCAACAACACCAAGGCGTACGGCATCGCCGACACCGCCTTCCACGAGGCGTTCTTCGCCCACTGCGGCAACCGCTACCTCAGCGACGCCTACCAGATGAGCCTGGCCCGCGTGTCGGCCCTCCGCGTCCACCTCACCTTCCTCGCCACCACGGAACCGGCGCGCTCCTTCGAGGAACACCGGCGGATCGTCGAGATCTTCGCCGAAGGACGCCTGGCGGAACTGGAGGAGATCCTGAAGGCGCACATCATGCGGACGCGCGAGAACTACGTGCTGGCGCTGCGCGACCGTGCCGCCCGCGACACCGAGTCCAAGGCGGCGGGCCTCCGCCGCAAGCTGGGCCTGTCCAGCTGACTGCTCACTGCTTCCAGGGGATCGTCAGCCAGGGGCTGGTGGGGTCGGTGGTGAGGATGCGATGCGCTTCCAGCATGTCCTGGTACCAGCTGCCGAATTCCTCTTCGTCGAAGTGGAGGCAGCGGCCCAGGATGTAGGACGCGGAAAACTCTTCCCAGGAACGGTAGTTGGCCCGGCCGAGCCTGCCGGCACGGAGGATCGCGTTCTCGGCTTCCTGCTGGTCGCAGTAGCGGGCTCCCAGCCCCCAGCGGGCCATTCCGACGGCCCGCCCGTAATCCCATGCCTCCACGGTGGGGATGAACTTCCCCTCCGCCAGCAGCCCGTCGGCGCGGAAACGCTTCTCGTAGCGGGCGATCCGGCCGATGAGCCGCTGCACTCCCGCGATCTGCGCCGTCACGTCGGCGCTGTCCCGGGGGCCGACCTTGGTCACCCCGTCGGCGCTCAGCCGGTACTCGGTCCCCTCGGCGCCCCGCCGCAGCACCTGTTCGGCCGCCTTACGCCACTGGTCCACCTCGACGTGTCCGCCGAACTCCCGGGACAACGCCCGCCGGACGCCGAGTACGAACTCCCAGGTGCCGCTGACCTGGTCCGCCTCCAGCAGCTGCTCCTGGCAGCTGCGCCACTCCTCGCGGCTCGTGATGCCCCACCACTCCTTGAGCCGCCGTTTCTCACCGGTGTAGCCCGTGCCGTGATAGGCCCTGGTGTTCCACAGATCACCGTTGCTGACGGACAGCAGCCCGATCAGCCCCAGCCCGTGCGCCAGCGCTCCCGAGGCCGCCATGTCTCCCTCCAGGGCGCGCAGTCGCATGTTGTCGTGGGACCGGCCGCAGTCGCATTGCGCGAGGCGCTGCACATGCTGCCGCCACAGGGCGCGATGGGCCGGTGTCGCGGGGAAGAACACCTCGCACGGGCTTCCCGGATTGACCACGATCCATGAGATGGCGCTGTCCTGCCAGCTGTCCGCCAACCAGTCCAGGGAGGCGTAGGTGAACACGGTCTCCGGGTCGGGAGCGGGCAGCATGCCCTCCGTGAGGAGGGGCAGGCAGTTGGTCCGCACCTGGGAGTACCAGTAGCCGTGTGACCGAACCCTCCCCGGATGGGCGTCGACCCACTCCCGGGATTCGGCCATGAAGAGATCCGCCTCGGCCAGCGCGTCGAAGAACGCGGGCCAGTCACCGCGCAGCTTGGCCTCGTACAGCGTCCGCTCGACCGCACCCGGCGCCTGCCATGCGGGCGGCGCCTGGTGTTCCGTCCGGCCGATCGCGATTCCCTCCCCGTCACCCATGACAGGAGACTCTATCGAGCGCCGGCGGCCCGGCTTCCCCTACCCCGCGATCACCATCGCGAGGACGTACGCGACGAACGCGGCGGGCAGCAGCCCGAACAGGGCGCCCGCACGGAGGAAGAGGGGCTTGCCGGGGGCCAGCCGGGAGGCGAAGGGATCGGGGCCGGGGCCCGGCAGGTCCTCGATCTTCGCGTGCACCCGCCAGTTCAGCAGCAGGGTGACGGGGTTGAACAGCAGCGCGGACAGCGGATGCCACCACCCCTGCCACAGCGTCAAGGCGGTGTGCTTCCGGAGCAGCGCCGTGCCACACGTCCGGCAGAAGTGCCCCTTCCGCTTCCGGAACAGCATGAAGAGGACCAAGCCCTGGTGGTGGCGGATCGCCATCTCGGCCGCGGGAGACCCGCCGCACATCTGGCAGGCGAGCTGCTCCGGCGCGGCGTACGGGGCCTCCGGCCCGGCCTGGCGCGCCGACGGGGCGGGGCGAAGGGGATATCCCGGCAGCGGCGGCCGGTCGGTCACGGGGTGCCCCGTTCCGTACCCCGTACCGGGAACCGCGCCATAAGGGTTGCTGCCGGGCAGTGTCGGCGGCGACAGAGACTTCCTCACGGTGTCACCCTATGCGACGCCGTGTGGGTGGCCGAGGTTGCCCGTACGGGGCCGGACGCACCGGCCCCGTACGGGTGTTGTCGTCACTTGGGGGCGGCGTCCGCGCGCATCATCACGCAGTCGAACTCCACCACGCGTCCCGTGGTGTCCTCGCGTGTCACCGGGTACATGCCCGTGATCCCGAAGCCGCTGTCCTCGTACGCGGCGATGGCCTCGCTCATCGCGGGGCTCCCCTCGTAGAGCCGCAGCACCGCGACCTCCGACTGCAACCCGACGAACTCCTCGATCCGGTCCCCGGCGCCCGCGAACACCTCCAGGTCGTAGCCCTGGGTGTCCATCTTCAGATAGGGGCGGGGGTCGGTGAGACCGGCCAGCGCCTTGTCCATCACGCTGTCCAGCCTGCGGATCTCGATCTCCTCCGTACGGTCCTTGGCGAACCGCCGGTAGCGCTCCTTGCCGTAGTCGCTGGCGCCGAGCAGGGAGTTCATGGTGGCCCAGCCCACGTGCATGGACTGGGTGGCCTCCTCGCGCCCGAGGGCGAAGGGGAACACCCACCACTCGGGATCGTCCTTGGCGGCCTTCTCCAGCTTCGCGAAGGCTTCCTCGGTGGGCTCGAAGGAAACGATTCTGCCCGTATAGCCGAGCTGGCGCAGGCGCCTGCCGTACTGACCGGCGTTGGCCCCCACGTCGAAGACGCAGTTCACCTGGTATTTCTCCAGCAGCCCGGCCACATGGTGGCCGCACAGATACGTGGCGGCCGCCAGCTGGAGCGTCCGTTCGTCGGAGCCCGCGTCGTAGAGCAGATGGGCACCGGTGTCGCCGAGGCGCACGTTCGTCCACGCGCCGGAGGGGTCGCCACGGCCACGGGCCACCACCCAGGTGTCCGGCCGCACCCGTGTCACGGCATAGCGGCCGCCGCCGCGTGTCACCAGATCGGCCTCCCGGCCCACCGCGACGCGCTTCCGCTTGCCGCGCCGGGAGAGCACCGCGGTGCCCGAGCCGAGGTCGAGCACCTGCACGCCGAGCCGGGGAAGCACATTCAGCAGACTTCTGTAAAGGGTTTGCATCCAGACAGCCTCGCAGGTCTCAGCCGTCTCGGCTTCCCCTTACGGCCAATTGATTGATTTCTCTCTCGTTCCCTGGGCTCGGCCTGCTGTTTTTTAAGAAAAAGTGTGCCAAGCGGCCCGGCCTGCGAGAGCGGCCGGGCCGTGCTCGGGTTAACGGGAGGTGGCCGAAATTGGCCGGGATGGGGCAGCCGTGGCCGCTGCCCGATGTGCCCCGGCGGTGGTGGTCGCCCGGACGGTGGTGACCGTCCGGGCCGCGGTGGTCAGAGCGCCGGGCCCACCCGGAACCAGTCGAACTCCGCCGCGCCGCTCCGGCCGGCGGCCGCCGGTCCGGTGGCGAACAGTCCCACGGTCGCCCCGATCCAGGTGCCCGCGGTCGCCGTGAACGGCGCGCCGAGCGGAGCGAACCCCCGGCCGTCCGTGTCGGCCGCGAACCGGCACACCGCGCCCGGGCCCACGGTCACCCGCAGCCGCACCGCGGCGCGCCCCCTCCCCAGGGGCATCGGCGGGGCGGCGTCCACCTCGGCGGCGTCCTCGTCGGCGGTGCGGCACACCAGGACGATCCGGTCGCCGTCGTGGCGCAGGCCCGCCCAGCAGTACGTCGCGCCCAGCATGACCAGCCCGGCGCGGGCTTCCGCGGTCCTGGTGGACAGGGTCATCGAGGTCGTCGCCGTGAAGGACTCGGCGGGCAGCCGCTGGCCCAGTACGTTCGGCAGCAGCCGGAGGTCATGACCGACCGAGCTGGGCCGACAGGCCAGCGCGAGCCGGCGGGGGAAGTGGCGGAACGACCACCAGGCCGGGTCGGCGTTCGCCTGCCAGCTCCACTGCGTCCCCAGCTCCGGCCCGGTGAACTCGTCGCCGGTGGCGGGCGCCGTCACCCTCGTCCGGCCGTGGACCCGTGGCTTGGTGTGCACCAGCACCGGGGTGCCCCGGCCGCTGCCGTCGTCGTCGCCCATCACCGGCCAGCCGTCGGGGCGCCACCGCATCGGCTGGAGGTGCACCACCCGCCCGTAGGCCCCGCGATCCTGGAAGTGCAGGAACCAGTCCTCGCCGCCCGGTGTGCTCACCCACGCCCCCTGGTGCGGCCCGTTGACGGGGCTGTCGCCCTGGGCGAGCACGATGCGGTCCTCGTACGGGCCCTGGATGGAGCGGGAGCGGAACGCCGACTGCCAGCCGCTGGTGACGCCTCCGGCCGGAGCGAAGATCCAGTACCAGCCGTCCCGCTTGTAGAGTTTCGGCCCCTCCAGCGTGGTGTAGCCGGGCAGTTCGTCGCCGTTGACGACGATGCGGCCCTCGTCGAGCAGGGCGGTGCCGTCGGGGCTCATCCGGTGCAGCGTCAGCCGGTTGTTGATGCCGCTGCGGCTCTTCGCCCAGGCGTGGATCAGATAGGCCTGCCCGTCGTCGTCCCACAGCGGACACGGATCGATGAAGCCCTTGCCCGGCTTGAGCGGGTGCGGTGTGCTCCACGGGCCGCGCGGATCGGTGGCGGTCACCACGAAGATCCCGAAGTCCGGGTCCGGATAGAAGATCCAGAACTTGCCGTCGTGGTGGCGCAGGGCCGGGGCCCACACCCCTTGGCCGTGCCGCGGTTCGCTGAAGTGGTCCCGGGGCAGCAGCTCGGTCAGGGCGTGCCCGATCACGGTCCAGTTGACCAGGTCGGTGGAGCGCAGGACGGGCAGTCCGGGAATGCGGTTGAAGGTGGAGGCGACCAGGTAGAAGTGGTCGCCCACCCGGATCGCGTCGGGGTCGGACCAGTCGGCGTTGAGCACCGGGTTCTGGTAGCGGCCGTCTCCCAGGTCGGCCACCCAGGGCAGCCGCCCCCGCGCCCGGGCGGCCTGCGCGCCCGCTCCTTGCGGGCCTTCGGTGGCCGCCTCGGCGCGGGCGGTGCCACCGGCCGCGCCCAGTACCGCCGACGCGGCCGCCGCGCCGAGGCCGGTCCGTATCACGTGCCTGCGACTGTGCTGGCTCACCGTTGTCTCCGCATCTCGACATCTCGAACGGGGATGAGTACGTGTACTCGTTCCAGTAAGCGCTTACCGGCAGGAGTGTGGCAGCGGGGGAGTTTATGGGCAAGAAGCCCGGACATTCTGATCTTGCGTCAGATCAACCTGGCTGAGCGTCACATGATGCGCACCGGGACAATGGGGCGCGCACGGTCCGCGCAGTCTCGGTCAAAGGAAATCGGATGAACACTCACGACTACGTCATCGTCGGCGCCGGCTCCGCGGGGTGTGTGCTGGCGGCCCGGTTGTCGGAGGACCCCGAGGTCCGGGTGGCGCTGATAGAGGCGGGAGGGCCCGACACGGCGGAGGAGATCCATGTGCCCGCCGCCTTCCCCCAGTTGTTCAAGGGCGAGCTCGACTGGGATCTCCATTCGGGCCCGGAACCGGGGCTGGGTGGCCGCCGGGCCTATCTGCCCCGCGGCAAGGTGCTGGGCGGCTCCAGTTCCATCAACGCGATGATCTATATGCGCGGCAACCGTGCCGATTACGACGGCTGGGCCGCCGCCGGGGCCACCGGCTGGTCGTACGGCGAGGTGCTGCCGTACTTCCGGCGCGCGGAGGACAACGAGCGCGGTGAGAACGTGTTCCACTCGGTGGGCGGGCCGCTCGCCGTGAGCGACAGCAGGTCCTGCCACCCGCTCGCCGGCGCGTACATCGAGGCCGCCGTGCAGGCCGGACACCCGCGCAACGAGGACTTCAACGGCCCGACCCAGTTCGGCGTCGGGCGGCATCAGGTGACCCAGCGCAATGGCATGCGCTGTAGCGCGGCCGTCGCCTATCTGCACCCCGTGCTGGGGCGGCCGAACCTCACCGTGTTCTCGTCGGCCCGGGCCCACCGCGTGCTGATCGAGGGCGGCCGGGCCGGGGGAGTGGTGGTGGAGCGCGGCGGCGCGGTCGAGGTGATCCGCGCCGAGCGTGAGGTGATCCTGTCCGCGGGCGCCTACGAGTCCCCGAAGCTGCTGATGCTGTCCGGGATCGGGCCCGCCACCACGCTGTCGTCCTTCGGCGTCGACGTGGTGCGCGACCTTCCGGTGGGGGAGGGCCTCCAGGACCACTACATGGCCCTGCTGAACTTCCGTACCGATGTCGAATCGCTGATGACCGCGGCGACCCCGGAGAACGCCGCACTGCTGGCGAACGAGGGGCGCGGCCCGCTGACGTGCAACATCGGCGAAGCCGGTGGCTTCTTCCGCAGCCGGGACGGACTGGAGGCCCCGGATGTGCAGTTCCACATGGCGCCGGTGCTGTTCCACCAGGACGGGCTCGCCCCCGCCACCGAGCACGGGTTCGCGCTGGGCCCGTGTGTGCTCGCCCCGACCAGCCGCGGCCGGGTGACACTGGGGTCCGCGCACCCGGAAGCCGAACCCAGGATCGTGCACAACTACCTCATGACGGCCGAGGACCAGCGCTGCATGGTCCAGGGCGTCCGCATCGCCCTGCGGATCGCCGCACAGGACGCGTTGACCCGGGTCACGACCGGGCCGTTCGACGTGCCGGACTCGGACTCCGACGCGGATCTGCTCGCCTTCGCGCAGCGGGCCGGGCAGACGCTCTACCACCCGACGTCGACCTGCGCCATCGGCTCCGTGGTCGACCCCGAGCTGCGGGTGTTCGACGTGGCGGGGCTGCGGGTCGTCGACGCCTCGGTGTTCCCGACGGTGCCCAGGGGGAACACCAACGCGCCCGTCATCATGGCCGCGGAGAAGGCCGCCGACCTCATCCGGGGCTTCCCCGCGGCGATACGCTGACGCCTCCCTCGTCCGCACCCGTACGGCGCGGTTCAGCCGTTCCAGCTCTCGTCGTACGGGTCGCGCGGGGCCGGGACCGGTGTGGCGCGGCTGACGTCGATGTACGGGATGACACCCCCGCCCACCGGATCCTTGGTCCGCTTGCCGGTGTAGGTGCCGGTGACTTCGAGCCAGGTGTCGGGCCGCAGGACCGGGGGAGTCCGCCCGGACAGGCCGACCTTGACGGGCTGTGCGTCGGCGGCGCAGCAGTTGAGGGCCATGCGCACGAGATAGGGCGCGCCACGGCGGTCGAGGGCGACGAAGCCGGTGATCCTGACGTTCCGGTCGCGGAGGGAACGGCCGTGGTCGTAGACCGCGCGGCCCGCGTAGTCGGCCACGTTGAGGGAGAGCGGGTCGCGGGCGGGGAGGGTGGGGAAGCCCCAGGGCGGCCGTTGCAGCGCCGTGCCCGTGTGCATGGCGCTGTAGGAGCCCAGCGCGGGCGGGGCGACCAGGATGAGGGCGAACAGGGGCAGCACCAGCAGCCAGGAGACACGTGGTTCGCGGTGGCCGTGCCCGTCGCCGTGCTCGTCGCCGTGCTCGTGGCCGTGGCGCTGGTGCCGCAGTTCGTACCAGACGGTGGCGACGGCGGTGCCGATCAGGACGACACCGGCCGCGAGCAGCAACGGCCGCAACCCGGCCTTGACGTACCGCAGATAGAGGTCGGTGAACCCGGCGTGCAGCACGGCCACGCCGAGGAGGAACAGCACCGCTGCCTGGGCCTGTCGGTTCACAGCAGCACCGCCCCGACCAGCGCCGACGCAAGGACGGCCACGGCGAAGGTGGCGGGGGCGAACCGCAGGGCGAACCCGCGGCCGAACGTACCGGCCTGCATGGCGAACAGCTTCAGGTCGATCATCGGCCCCACGACGAGGAACGCCAGCCGGGCGGTGAGCGAGAACTGCGACAGCGACGCGGCCACGAACGCGTCGGCCTCGGAGCAGATCGACAACACCACCGCGAGGAGCCCCAGGGCGAGGATCGCCACCACGGGATTCCCGGCCGCCGTGTGCAGCCAGCTCGCGGGCACCACGGCCTTGAGGGTGGCCGCGGTCATCGCACCCACGACCAGGAAGCCACCGGCGTGCATCACGTCGTGCCGGATGGACCCCCAGAACGCCGCCCCCTTGCCCAGGCCGTCGAGCGACGGGTGGGCCGGTGGCCGCATCCAGTCGGTGCGGCCCAGCCGCTGCCACAGCCAGCCCATCACGCACGCCACGAGCAGGCTCGCCGCGAACCGGGCGAGAACCATGCGGGGTTCGCCGGGAAACGCCACGGCCGTGGCGGTCAGCACGATCGGGTTGATGGCGGGGGCGGACAGGAGGAACGCCAGGGCCGCCGCGGGGGTGACACCCCGTCGTACGAGCGCCCCGGCCACCGGCACGGAGGCGCATTCGCAGCCGGGCAGCACCGCCCCGGCCACCCCGGCGACCGGCACCGCGAGGGCGGGGCGCCCGGGCAGCGCGCGGGCGAAGAACGACGGTGGCACGAACACCGCGATGACGGCCGACAGCAGCACACCGAGGACGAGGAACGGCAGGGCCTGCACGACCACCGCCACGAACACGGTCATCCAGCTCTGCATCACCGGCGCGGACAACGCCCCGCGGACCGGCCCCTGGAGCGCCACCACCAGGACCAGCAGCAGGGTCAGCACGAGGGAGGAGTTGAACCGCCGGGCCCGGGGATCGTCCGCGTCGTCCCGGCGGCCGCCCCGGGCCGGGGGCGCTTTGGTGAGGGTCACGGGTGAGGTACCTCCGGCGTGGAAGAGCGTCGAGGGTGGCTTCCCTCGCCCTTCAGTACGCCGATTCGGGCACGGCTTCTCACTACGACAGCGTCTGCTCGGCCCAGATGACCTTTCCGTGCGCGGTGTAGCGGGTGCCCCAGCGCCAGGCGAGCTGGGAGACCAGGAACAGGCCCCGCCCGCCCTCGTCGGTCAGCTCGGCCCGCCGCAGATGGGGCGAGGTGCTGCTGCCGTCGGACACCTCGCAGATCAGGCTGCGGTCGCGGAGCAGGCGTATCCGTACGGGAGGGGCGCCGTACCGCAGGGCGTTGGTGACCAGCTCGCTGATGACCAGCTCGGCGGCGTAGGCGGCGTCGTCCAGCCCCCAGTCCCGGATCCGCTGGGCGCAGGCGGCGCGGAGCGGGGCGACCGCCGCCGGGTCGGCGGGCACCTCCCACTGGGCCACGTTCTCCGGGGCGAGCAGGCGGGTACGGGCCACCAGCAGGGCGGCGTCATCGCTCGGACGGGCCGGGAGGACGGTCGAGAACAGCTCCTGGCAGGTGTCGGCGGGGCCGCGGTCCGGGGCGGCGGCGAGGGTGCGGCGCAGGAGGTCCAGGCCGGTGTCGTGGTCCCGGTCGTGGCTGGCGACCAGTCCGTTGGTGTACAGGACCAGGCGGGTGCCCTCGGGTACCGGCAGGTCGGTCGCCTCGAAGGGCTCGCCGCCCAGGCCCAGCGGCGGTGAGGCCGGTACCTCGGGGGTCCGCACGGTGCCGTCCGGGCAGGCCAGTACGGGGCCGGGGTGACCGGCCCGGGCCACGCTGCACCGGCCGGAGACCGGGTCGTAGATCGCGTACAGACAGGTGGCGCCGGTGATGCGCGCGCTGTCGGGGTCCGTCTCGCGCTCCAGGTCGAGCCGGGCGACCAGCTCGTCCAGGAGGGCGAGCACCTCGTCGGGGGGCAGGTCCAGGGCCGAGAAGTTCTGCACCGCGGTGCGCAGCCGGCCCATCGTGGCCGCCGCGTGCAGACCCTGCCCGGCCACGTCCCCGACGACGAGGGCGACCCGGGCTCCGGGGAGCGGGAGCACGTCGAACCAGTCCCCGCCCACCCCGGCCCGTGCGGGCAGATAGTGGGACGCCACGTCCACGGCGTCCTGGTCGGGCAGCGCGCCGGGCAGCAGATTGCGCTGGAGCGTGGTGACCATGGTGTGCTCGCGCGTGTAGCGGCGCGCGTTGTCGACGCACACCGCGGTGCGCGCGGCAAGCTCCCCGGCGATCACCAGATCCTCGTCGTCGAACGGCCCGCTCGGCCGGGTCCGGCAGAAGGTGGCCACGCCCAGCGGAACGCCGCGGAATCGCAGCGGAACCGCGATCAGCGAGTGGATCCCCTGGTCGAGCAGGCGCCCGGCCTCGGCCTCGCACCCGGGGGGCCGCTCGGCGGCATCGCTCAGATCGGCGCACAGGACCGCCTGCCCGCTCTCCAGCGCCTGGCGCTGCGCCGACGACGGTGGAGGGACGGCCTTCTCGCCCGAGCGGAAGAGCGGGTGCCCGGGCGGTACGCCGCCGACCGCCGTACGGTGCAGTACGCCGTGCGGCGCCGCCGGTTCCTCGCCCCGCAGCACCGGCTCCAGCAGTTCGACGGTGGCGATGTCGGCGAACCGGGGGATGGCCACCCCGACCAGCTCCTCCGCGGTGCCGCTCAGCTCCAGGGTGGAGCCGATCCGTACCCCGGCGTCGTACAGCAGCCGCAGCCGCTCGCTCGCGGCCTCGGCGCGGCCGGACAGCGCGCGCAGTTCGGTGGTGTCCCGCAGCGTCGCCACGCTCCCGGCGGGGCCGCCCGCCCGGTCGGTGGACCGGATGTTGACGGCCAGCAGCCGGTTCCCGGCCGCGTGCACCTCGTCGGTGACGGGCTGCCCGGCGGCCAGCAGCCGGGCGAGCCGCGGTTCGAGGCCGAGTGCGGTGGCGCGCCGTCCGTCGATGTCGGGGGTCAGCTGGAGCAGCCGCCGGGCCTCGTCGTTGACCAGCAGCAGCCGCCCGTCGGCGTCTATGATCAGCACGCCTTCCCGGACCGAGTGCAGCACCGCGTCGTGGTGGGCGTACATGCGCGTCATCTCGGCGGGCCCCAGGCCGTGCGTCTGCCGCCGCAGCCGCCTGCTGGTCAGCGCCGTCCCGGCCGTCGCCAGGGCGAGGGCTCCGCCGCCCGCCCCGAGCAGCAGCGGCAGCTGGCGGTGCACCTCGCCGTTGACGCTGTCGATCCGGACCCCCACCGAGACCCCGCCGGCCAGGGCGCCGTCGGCCGTGGTGACGGGGACCGCCGAGATCACGGAGGGGCCCTGGCTCGCGCGGAAGGTCCGGGCGACCGTCTTTCCGGCGAGCTCCTCCCGTACCACCTCGTCGGGGCCGACGATCCGCTTGCCGATCAACGCCGTCTCGGGGTGGGTGAGGCGCATCCCCTGCCGGTCGAAGACCACGACGCTGTCGACGCCGGTGCGCCTGCGCACCTCCTCGGCGCGGGGCTGGAGCAGCGCCGTCGGGTGGTCACCGGCCATGGCCTGGGCGATCCCGGGCCCCTCCGCGAAGGTTCTGGCGACGGCCAGCGACCGCTGGCGCGCCTCTCCGGTGGCGTGGCTCCGGGCTTCCAGCGCGAGCGCCGCCACCGCCAGGGAGACGAGGACGAGGGTGAGGAGGACCTGAAGGATGAAGGCCTGTCCGGCGAGGCTCGGCGCCCGTGACAGCGTCCGTATTCGGCCCTGGACCATACGAGCAAAATTGCTCATGTCGGCATTTATAACATTCCTTTCCGGCCACTCGACAGGGCCAAGATCATGCGGGGTCGGCTGCCCGCCCTCGATGCGCGAAGGATCATGTTCCGGCCGATCCGTGGCCGAGCGCAATACCTGGTCACCGGGTAGTCCTTCGGCGTGATTCCGGCCGTGCCCCGGAGAGGTGCGTGCCGCGCGCGATGTGTGTCTGGCTTGTTAACGACATGCTCCTGGGCGGTACCGCAGCGTAGCCGTGCGCAACGCTTAGGATCACCGCATGGTCACGGCCCGGTCGCGTTTCGGCATCCGGTGGGCTCGCGTGGTGGCGAGCCCACTGCGTTTGCTGTGCCTGGCCGCGCTCCTGCTGGGCTTCGTCTCCCTGCACGCGGTGAGCGCCGAAGCCGTATCCGGGCATCTGACCGGCTGCGCGTCCTCTCCTGTGGCGTCTCCTGTGGTGTCCGCCCCGCATGGCGAGACGGGGGAAGAGGCCGAGGAGCCCGGGGTCGCAGAGCCCGGGGCCCCGGGGCATCATCACGACGACGAGGCGTCCCACTCCGCGCACGAGTGCGTCCTCGCACAGCCCGAGCAGGGGCCCGAGGTCGCGGCCCCGTGCCCGGCCCTCCCGGCCGAGGGCGCGACCGGTGCCGCCGGGCACACGCCGTCCTCGCGCCCGTCCGCGGCCACGGCGGCCGGTGCCACGCCGCCCGATCTCCACCGGACCGCGGTGCTGCGCATCTAGTACGGGCCGGTATCGGACCTCGTCGACGCCCTCGCACCTTTTCCGGTGACCGCGGTCACCCGTCATCGGTGTGCGGCGCGATGCGTCCCGCGCCGTGATGGCGCCGTCGTTTCCTTGCCGATTCCAGTCCGCCACCTCCCGCGCCACGCGGCGGGAGGGCGGCCGCCGTGCGGAGAAACCGTGCCGATCCCTGCCCCATGCCCCCATGCCCGGGCCGCTCGCCGACCGTTGTGGCCCCGCCGACTCCTGGCGTTCGTCCTGGGCGCGCTGCTGCTGACCGGACCCACCTGCCTCGGCCACCCCGTCGGCGCGGAACACGCCCACGGCCAGCGCGTCGCGCACGACTCCCGGCAGTCCCCGGCCGCCGAAATCGCCGAGACCGCCGGGCAGCCGTCCGCCGACGGTCCCGAGGGGCCCGAGCACTGCGCGCCGACGCCCCGGGAAAAGTCCGGCCGGGCCGCGCAGCCGTCGGTACGTGCCCTTCCCGCCACCACCGCCGCCACCGCCGTTGTCTGCCGGACCGTGGTCCTCGCGGTGGCCCCGGACCGCCCGCACACGCTCTCCCCACGAGCGCCGACGGTCAGATCCACCCTCTGCTCGACCAGTCGGTGGCGCATATAGGAGCCGTCGTCGTGGCCCGCGCCCCGGTTGCCGCCCCCGGCAGCCGGACGCGGATCGGTGCAGGCCCCATGAGGCCGCACCGTGCCCGAGATGAGCATCCGACGAGCCATCAACCACCGAAAGCGGACAGATGCGATCTCTGACCCTCAACGATGCCACCCCCACCGTCCCCGGACTGTCCGGGCTGGTCGGCAACACGCCCGTCCTGCGGGTGTCCGAGCCCCTGGCCCCGGCCGGGCGCGGCTTCTGGGCCAAGCTGGAGGGTTTCAACCCCGGCGGCATCAAGGACCGGCCCGGTCTGCACATGGTCGAACGGGCGCGCGCCCGCGGGGACCTGCGTCCCGGCGGCGCGATCGTCGAGTCGACCAGCGGCACGCTGGGGCTCGGCCTCGCCCTGGCCGGTCTGGTGTACGGCCATCCCGTCACCCTCGTCACCGACCCCGGCCTGGAGCCGTCGATGACCCGGCTGCTGACCGCCTACGGCGCCTGGGTCGACATGGTCACCGAGCCCCACCCGGAGGGCGGGTGGCAGCAGGCCCGCCGCGACCGGGTGACCGAACTCCTCGCCCGCGACGCCGGTTCCTGGTGCCCCGACCAGTACAACAACCCCGACAACACCGCCGCCTACACCCCGCTCGCCCTCGAACTGGCCTCCCGGTTCGGCCACATCGACATCCTGGTGTGCAGCGTGGGCACCGGCGGCCACTCCGCGGGCGTCTCCCGCGTGCTGCGCCAGCTCTACCCCGAGATCACCGTGGTCGGGGTGGACACCATCGGCTCGACCATCTTCGGGCAGCCCGCCCGCACCCGGCTGATGCGCGGCCTGGGGTCGAGCATCTACCCCCGCAACGTGGCCTACGAGAACTTCAGCGAGGTGCACTGGGTCGCCCCGCACGAGGCCGTGTGGACCTGCCGCCAACTGGCCTCGTCGCACTACGCCACCGGCGGCTGGAGCGTGGGCGCGGTCGCGCTGGTCGCCGGGTGGCTGGCCCGTACCCACCCCTCGGACGCCCGGATCGTCGCGGTGTTCCCGGACGGCCCGCAGCGGTATCTGGACACCGTGTACAACGACGACTACTGCGCCGCCAACGGCCTGCTGGACCAGCCGCCCGCGCCCGAACCGGACACGATGGGACACCCCGGCGAGCGGGAAGTGGCCCGCTGGACCCGCTGCACCTCCGTGGTCGACCCGCTCGACCCGGGCGACCCGGCCGGTCCGTCCCGGTCCGCCGCCCCGGCCGCACCGGAGGCCGCCCGATGAAGGCCACCATCACCCAGGTGCGGTCGTACGAGCGCAGCGTCCAGCTGTTGATGGTGAACCAGTTCACCATCAACCTCGGCTTCTACATGCTCATGCCCTATCTGGCCGCGCATCTGTCCGGGACGCTCGGGCTCGCCGGATGGCTGGTCGGACTCGTGCTGGGCGTACGGAACTTCAGCCAGCAGGGCATGTTCCTGGTCGGCGGCGCCCTGGCCGACCGGTTCGGCTACAAGCCGCTGATCGTGGCGGGGTGTGTGCTGCGCACCGCCGGGTTCGCGACGCTCGGGCTCGTGGAGTCGCTGCCCGCGCTGCTGGCCGCCTCCGCGGCCACCGGACTCGCCGGGGCCCTGTTCAACCCGGCGGTCAGGGCCTATCTGGCCGCGGACGCGGGGGAGCGCCGGGTGGAGGCGTTCGCCCTGTTCAACATCTTCTACCAGGCCGGAATCCTGCTCGGCCCGCTGGTGGGCATGGTGCTGACGGGCGTCGACTTCCAGGTCACCTGTCTGGTCTCGGCCGGGATCTTCGCCGTGCTGAGCGTCGTACAGATCCGGTCGTTGCCGGCCCGCCGCGCCGATGACGGCCCGGAGCCCGGGCGGGAGAGCCGCGAGCGGGTGCTGACCCAGTGGCGCGGGATCCTGGCCAACCGTCCGTTCCTGCTGTTCTCCGTCGCCATGATCGGCTCGTATGTGCTGTCGTTCCAGGTCTATCTGGCCCTGCCGCTGGAGGTACGACGGCTCGGTGGCGAAGGGGAGTTCGGCACCGCGGCGGTGGCGCTGCTCTTCGCCGTCTCCGGGTTGAGCACCATCGTCGGCCAGACCCGGGTGACCGCGTGGTGCAAGGCCCGCATGGCGCCCGGCCGGGCCCTGGGCTGGGGGCTGGCCCTCATGGGGGTGGCGTTCCTGCCGCTGCTGGTGGCGACCGCGGTGCCCGTGCCGGACGGCGGGCCCGGACGGTGGTTCCTCGCGGCCGTGCCGCCCGCGTTGGCCGCGTTCCTGCTGGCGCTGGGCACGATGATCGCGTACCCGTTCGAGATGGACACCATCGTCCGGCTCTCGGGAGAGCGGCTCGTGGCCACCCATTACGGGCTGTACAACACCATCTGCGGCGTCGGCATCACCCTCGGGAACCTGCTCACCGGCGCGTCGCTGGACGCGGCACGCGAGGCGGGTATGCCCGCCGTCCCGTGGATCGTGCTGCTCGCGCTCGGCCTGGCCTGTGCGGCGGCGCTCTTCGGACTGCACCGCACGGGCCGGCTGGCACCGGCGGTGCCCGAACCCCGCCCCGCGGCGGCCTGACCCGGTCCAGACGCAGGGGGGCGCCCCCGCCGGTGGCCATGACCGGCCACCGGC